>DAOOIV010000100.1 GCA_035384605.1 Phycisphaerae bacterium | reverse complement strand
CCGGTTCACAACCACGGCCGGCATCGGCGGCGCGACAAGAGGACCGCTCCCCGCCAGCCAGACGATCCTGGCCACGCCGTCGCTGACCATCTCAGCCCAACCCGGAACGTACCACCTGACCCTGACGGTCCCACACTTTACGAACCCAACTCACGTGACCTTCCCCGCCACGACTGGCCACCCGCTGGAAATTGTCCTTCAGGGACAATGACTCGGGCCGTGGCGGTGCTGTGGTTGTTGGGCTAATCTCAAGGCACTTTGCTTGTCGGCACGGCCCTTGGCGGGAGCTGCGCCCTGCACAGTGAGAAGCGTTCAATTCATGACGGCGGGCCCATGACGGCTTCCCGCCTGTCAGCGCGTTGCGTGTGCGCGGCACTTCGATACAATTTCCCCCTCTGACACTCCGGCCGCCGCGCCGGCATGGCTTTGTTGGGTTCGACTATGACCAAAGAGACGACTGCTCCGACGGCGCGGGCCGGGACTGCCCTGCTGGCCGCCGTGTTTCTCCTCTCGGCCTGCGGGCTGATGTTCGAGATCACGCTGACGCGATTCTTCTCCGCCACGATCTGGTATCACTTCACCTTTGTGGCCATCTCGGTGGCCCTGTTCGGGTGGGGCTTGGGCGGGCTGTTCATTTTTCTCCTGCGGCTTTCGCGGTTCGAACAGCACGTTCGTTCGATCTTGGTGGGACTGTCGCTGCTGTTGGCGGTGACGCTACCGCTGTTTCTGGCGGGGGTGCTGCAACTGCCGTTCAGCCCGGACCGGCTCAACACGTACTTCCTGTTGAGCCTGATGCCGTTCCTGGCCGGCGGAGCGGTGCTCAGCTTGATGTTCGAGAGCTGGGGCAAGGACTCCAACCGCCTGTATTTCGCCGACCTGATCGGCGCGTCGCTGGGGACACTGCTGGTACCCCTGGCCATCGGCCGGCTGGGGGCCGAGTCGGCCATTCTGGTGATCGCCGTGCTTCCTTCACTGGCGGCCGTCTTGCTGAGCCTGTCGTTGCCTGCACCTTCGAAGGCCAAGTGGCTGCCCGCCTCGGTGGCCGTGCTGGCGGCCTGCATCGGGTTGACGGTGTGGAATGTCCGAACGGGCACGATGACCGTTCGGGATGCGCCGGAGAAGGAGCTGTACAAGCTCCTGGCCAAGCATCCGGGTCAGGCGAGGATCGATTTTGACAAGTGGAACGCTTTCTCGCGGATCACGTCGGTCGAGGGTTTCAGCGAGGATTATGTTCGCCGAATCTTCATCGACAGCAGCGCCGAGACCAGCGTCATGCACTGGGACGGCACGCCGAACACCCCGCCGGATGCGCGCAACTGGTTTCGGGCATTTCCTTTCCGGATGATGAAGAACCCGGAGGTGCTGGTGATCGGGCCGGGCGGCGGTACCGATGTTGTCCTCTCGATTGCGGCCGGGGCCTCGCACGTCACAGCGGTGGAGATGAATGACCTGATCGTCGAGTGCGTGCGCGGCCTGGGTGCCCAAGCGGGCAATCTCTACGACCATCCGAAGGTCGAACTGGTCATGGACGAGGGGCGGAACTACATCCAGCGCTGTGGCCGCAAGTTCGACATGATCGTGCTCGGCTGGGTTGACTCGTGGGCGTCGGTGGCCGGCGGCGGATTGGCACTGACCGAGAACTACCTCTACACCCGCGAGGCATTGGAGGCCTACTACGACCGCCTGAGCGACAACGGCGCGTTGGTGATCATTCGCTGGCCCGTCGACGTGCCGCGACTTGTGGCCAATACCGTGTCGTTCATGAGCAATCGTGGCATGAACATGGAGGAAATCTCCCGTCACATCGTGGCGGTGAGCATGCGCAAGCCCGGTGTGGGTGAGGAGTCGGCCGTCGAGACGGTCTTCATGATGAGCCGTTCACCGCTGACCGAGCAGCAGGTGGACGCCCTCCTGGCCGGTCACGACGATGCCCATCTGTGGCACGCGCCCTTCCGCCAATGCGACCCGCCTTATTCCGATCTGTTCTCGGGCAACATCAGCTTTGCCCAATACACGGATGCCTTTCCAATACTCGCCACGCCCGTCACCGACGATCATCCGTTCTACTTCGCGTGGGATAAACCCAGGGGTATTCCCGATTTCGTGAAGCGACTGCTGCAGGTGCCGATGGCGGGTGTGGTAGGTTTCACATTGCTGCTGCTGATCGCCACGCGCTACGCGGGCCTGCGGGCGCCGGGGCCGAGGACGGTAGCATACTTCGGCGCCTTGGGCGTCGGTTTCATTGTCGTCGAGGTGGCACTGATACAGCGGCTCATTCTGCTGCTTGGGCATCCGATTTACACCCTGGTGGTGATCCTGTTCACCTTGTTGCTGGCGGGTGGGTGTGGAAGCTTCTTTGCCCGGCGGTTCGCGCCACAGGGTATTCGGTCGGCGTTGGGAAAGATTATCCCTCTGGTTGTTCTGCTGGTGATTCTGGCTGCGTTCGTTTTGCCCGTACTGGTTGACAAAGCTCTGCCCCTGAGCCTGCCGCTGCGGATCATGATCACAGTTCTGATGGTTATTCCCTATGGGTTCTTGATGGGTATGCCCTTCCCGCTGGGGCTGCGCAAGCAGTCGCAGGACCCGGCCGGCTCGCCGGCATCGGTGCTCTGGGGAATCAACGGCGTTGCCTCGGTGATCGGCTCGATCGGAGGCGTGGCCCTGGCGGTGGCCGTCGGCTTCACCTGGGTGTTCCTCGCCGGAGCGGTATGCTACACGGTGGCGTGGGCAACAAGGCCGTAGGTGTTTGAGACACTGGCGGCGTGCTGCTGACAAGGAGGCCGCTGGCGCTCACCTGGTCCTCAACCGCTTTGCCCGCAAAGCTGCCGCGCTTACACTCTCGGCAGCTCATGAGAGAAGATCGCGAACTAGCCGAGTTTCGAGGCATCATGCCCCCTCCCGATTCCTGGGAGAGCGGCTTCAATCTCAAGAGTGTTTTCGCGGCCCTGTTCATCGGCACGGTCATGATGCCGGGCAGCATGTACATGGGCCTGATTGCCGGGGCGGGGCTCGGGCCGGCGGCTCAGTGGGTCACGGTGATTCTCTTCATGGAGATTGCCCGCCGGGCGTTCTCGACGATGAAGAGCCCGGAGGTATTTGTCCTTTACTACATGGCCGGAGCGGCGATCACGCTGCCGTACACGGGCTTGCTCTGGAACCAGTTCCTGGTGCAGTCTGACGCAGCCGAGGCCACCGGGCTGACGCGTCAGTTTCCTACCTGGTTTGCCCCGACCGAGGACGTTCTCAAGCAGCGGACGTTCTTCCACTGGGGCTGGGCCCCGGCCATCACGCTCGTGGCGCTCCAGCAGCTCTTCACGCGGATCGAGCGATTCGGTTTGGGTTACATCCTTTTTCGGATCACGTCTGATGTGGAGAAGCTGCCGTTTCCGATGGCCCCGGTGGGTGCGGCCGGTATCGTGGCTCTGGCTGAGACGTCGACGGGGCAACGCTCGTGGCGTTGGCGAGTGTTTTCGATCGGCTCGGTGATCGGTCTGGCGTTCGGCTTTGTCTACGTGGGTATTCCCGCAGTCAGCGGCACCTTGCTGCTCGAGCCGATCCAGCCGTTGGAGATTCCCTGGACGGACCTGACGTGGCGGACGGAGACCGTACTGCCGGCCGTGCCGACGGGTATCTCGTTTGATCTCGGGCATTACATTCTGGGCATGGTTTTGCCCCTGTGGGCGGTGGTGGGCGAGTTCATCGGCATGTTGCTGACGATGATCGCCAACCCGATTCTGCACCGGGCCGGCGTGCTCACCTGGTCGCCCGGCAGCGGCACGATCGGCACGCAGTTTTCCAACTCGCTGGACTTCTATTTCAGTTTCGGGATCGGCGTCACCTTCGCGATTGCCCTGATCGGCTTCTATCATCTCTTCAGGTCCATGCGCCATCGAGATGGCGACTCCTCCCGCCCCGACTGGCGTCGCCTGTTTCGCCCCCCTGAGGGTCGCGGCGACATCAGCCTCTGGGTGGCCGTGGCCATTTGGGTTGGCTCGACATTGACCTACATCAGCCTGTGCCGTTTCTGGCTGATCCCGGATTTTCCGCTATGGATCCTGCTGGCTTACGGTTTCCTGTACACGCCCATTGTGTCATATGTCTCCGCGAGGATGGAAGGGGTGGTCGGGCAGTACGTGGATATCCCTCTGGTTCGCGAGGCGGCGTTTATTCTTTCGGGTTACCAGAAGATCGACGTCTGGTTTGCGCCGATTCCGCTGACGAATGACAGCGGCAACGTAGTCTATTTCCGGCAGGTGGAGCTGACCGGGACGCGAATCAGGAGCGTGCTGAAAGCGGAGCTGGTCATTTTGCCGATTGTGCTGGTTGCCGGGGTGCTGTTCAGCCAGTTCATCTGGCGCCTGGCCCCGATTCCCTCGCCGGTCTACCCGTTCACACAGAAGATGTGGGAGCTCCAGGCCTACAACATGTGTCTTACCTACTCGGCCACGACCGAGGGCGGCGGGTTGTTTGCCCGGGCGTTTCAGCCGACCTATGTCCTGGCGGGCACGGGCATTTCGGTGGCGGCGTACGCGTTCATGGCCCGGTTCGGCCTGCCCGTGATGCTCGCCTATGGCCTGATTCGAGGAATGGGTGGCGGCATGCTGCCGCACTTTGTGATCCCGCACTTCGTCGGAGCGATGATCGGGCATTACTTCTTCCGGCGGCGGTTCGGGTTGCAGTGGCGGCAATACGCGCCGGTCTTGATGGCCGGATTTGGTTGCGGCATGGGCCTGATCGGCATGCTGGCTTTGGGCTTCGTGCTGGTTTCGAAATCTGTGTTCCCGTTGCCGTATTGACAGGCAGGCAGCGATGAGAGACATCGCCGACAAGTTCGTGGGTGGGATCCAGCGGATCGACAGCGCCTTGCCTGTCGGGGTGCGCGGCCCGACCTGGCGATCGGTATTGATCGGCTTTACCGGCGTGGCGGCGCTCAGCCTGCTGGAACCGTACAATCAAAACACGTTCAAGAACACCCCCTTGATCGGCAACCAGTTTCCGGTCGCGGTGGTCTTCTTCATCGTCGTCCTGGTGTTGGTCGTCAACCCGATTCTGAGCCTGCTGTCGTCGCGTTTCTCACCATCGCACGTCGGGCCCGCGCGTCGCGTCTTCGCCATTGTTCGCCCGTTGTCGCCGTCCGAGTTGGTTGTGATTGTGACGATGGTGCTCTCGGCGTGTGCGGTCATCTGGAGCGGTTTTCACCGATTCTGGGCTCACCAGCTCGTGGCTCCGTTCTATTACCTGGGGTCTCATCCGCGGTGGGAGCCGCTGGTGCGATCGCTGCCGTCGTGGCTGGTGCCGTCGGCCGATCCGGAGAACTGCGAAATCATCCGAAGCTTCTTCGCCGGCGGAGCGGAGGTGCCCTGGGGGCCATGGCTGAGGACGTCCCTGCTGTGGTCGCCGTTCGTGCTGGCGTTTTTTGTCGGCTGCTTCTTCATGGTTGCTTTTTTCAGGCGGCAGTGGGCGGAGGCGGAGAAGCTGTCATTTCCGCTGGCCGCGATCACCCTGGAGATGCTCCGGCCGCCGGCGTCGGGTCGCCTGGTCAATGATCTGTTCAGAAGCAAGCTGTTCTGGTGGTCGCTGGCCGTCGTGGTGTTCTTCCAGATGCTTTACGGCCTGCATGCGTGTTTCCCGGCGTTTCCCGAGGTGGTGTTCAAGTACGATCTGAACCCGGCCTTTGACGCCCCGCCCTGGCGTTATCTTCCGCCGTGGATCAAGGCCAAGGACGCGTTCTTCATGATGGTCGGGGTCTCGTTTTTCCTTTCGACCGAAATGTCGTTCAGCCTGTGGGTGTCGGTGATCATCCTCGCGGTGATCGAGATGTTGGGCAAGACCTATCAGTATCCCATTCACGAGCAATTCAACGATCATCAGATCGGCGCGTATATCGCCTACACGGTCGTCATTCTCTACGGTGCCCGCCGGCATGTGGCCCGTATCGTACGGTCCATTTGGAGCGGTCCGGGGAATGGGTCTGACGGTGTCGAGTTGTCGGAGCGAGCGGCTGCCATAGGCTTTGTGGTTTGTTTTGTGGTTGCGTGCGCGTGGCTCAGGCTGGCGGGTTTGCCGTTAAGCCTGGCGATTCTGGTGGCGGCGGTCGTTTTCATGCTGGCGTTGGTTGTCGGCCGCGTGGTGGCCGAGTCAGGGCTGCTCTTTGTGCAATATGGGTGCTGGCCGACGCGGATCGCCGAGTCGTGCTTCGGGTCGTCGCTGACTCCGGCGACGCACACGTTGATACACTTCACGACTGTCGCCCCCACAATCGATGCCCGTGAGTCTTTGGCTCCTTTTGCTTTTAATTCAGCCCGTGTGGCGGACGGGGTCAAGCACCTTCATCGCAACCGGCTCTTCCTGCTGTGGATCGGTGCGTTGGTTCTGGCACTGGTGCTGGCCGGCTACGCCCAGTTGAGCATTGTGTATCGTCGTGGCGCCCTGCAAACCGACGAGTACGCCGGTCGATTCGCGCCGGAGATCCTCTACAACAGCTCGGCCGATTTTGACAGTCTTTTGCAGCAGCCGCCGGAGCGAGTTCGGGCCGATCTGACCCGTCATCTTCGTCAGGTGGCGTGCGGGGGCGGGGTAGTGCTGGCTCTCTGTTTCCTGCGATACCGCTTCCTGGGTTGGCCGCTTCATCCGGTCGGATTCCTGCTGGCCCACAGCTACCCGATGCGCGTATTCTGGCTTTCGATCATGCTGGGCTGGCTGTGCAAGACGCTGGTCATGCGGCTGGGGGGCGTCCCGGTGTACCGCCGGCTGAGTCCGGTTTTCATGGGCATGATTGTCGGCACGGCTTTCAGTTCCGTGTTCTGGATAGCCGTCAGGATGTTCATTTGCGGCATGGGCGAGCAGGGCCGGCCAATCAGTTTCCTTCCGAGTTGAACGACGTCCGATATTCAGCGAGGACCTGCTTTACATGCTGGGTTGATTAACCGATATGAACTGCATCCGTTTGCGTGCAGCGGCCAGGTGGGTGGCGGTGCAGGGACGTTTCGATGGCAGCAGAGCGCAACTCGTGCGTAAGACAGAGCTTATGGTTCGGCGTGAGCCTGGCGGTGATGGTAGTACTTGTTGGTGCCGGGCTTTTGCAGCATTTCCAGCTCGGAGTCGACGAACAGGAAGCTGAGAAGGTGCGAGCCGTGGCAATGGCTGAGACCTACGCCACGCAGGCGGCCGCGGTCATGAGAAGCGGTCGCGGGGCGGAGCTCGAGGCTTTTGTGGACAAGACGCCGCTGCATCCCAGCGCTTGCCTGTTGGCCGTCCTTGACCGGCATGATCATGCTCTCGCAGCCCGCGGCAACAAAGCGTTGATCAGGCGTTTTGTGGAACTGGGGTTTAAAGGTCCACAGTCATTGGAACCTGGTGCCTGGAGTCTTGCCGGTGACCCGGAGCACAAGGTACCGCCTCTGACCCTGGTGGGAGTACCGATTGTGCAGCCCGACGGCGCCGGGCAGCTTGGTTTCCTCGTTTATGCGGCCCGGCTTTCGGGGCAGGATGGTTTGGCAACCGGAAGAATTGCGAGATTCTTCCTCGGGCTGGTCATTGTCTCATTGATCGGGCTCGCGGCCGGTTTCTCGTGGATGCGTTCCAGGGTGCTGCAGCCGTTGGCCGAGTTGGTCAGTCAGGTGAAGGCGAGGGAGTCTTCGGGTGAAGAGGAGATGCCCGCGACGCTGACCGACCGTGGAGATGAGATGGGTGTCATCGCAAGGGCGATCGTCCGGGAGCGACAGGAACTGAAAGGGTGGCAATCGCGGGCCTTGCAGATCGAGCGGGTAGCGGACACTCGTCTTGCGGCGGAGAGACAACGCATCAGCCGTGAGCTGCGGCAAGCGGAGAAGAAGATAACCACTGATCCGTTGACCAATCTCGGCAACCGGCAGTTGCTGATGGATAGGTTTGTCGAGATCTTCGATACTCAGAAACGGGCCGGCCATGATTTGTCGGTTATTCTGATAGACGTCGATCATTTCAAAGAGGTAAACGATACGCTGGGGCACAAGGCCGGCGACGAGTTGCTCGTTTTTGTGGGCGAGCTGCTCAGACAGTGTCTTCGCGAGCACGATATGGCGGTTCGGTACGGCGGCGACGAATTCCTGCTTGTGCTGCCGTCGGTCACTCTTTCAAACGCGGCGGCGGTAGCGGAGCGGACGATTCGTTTGTTTGCCCAGCAGGCCGGAGTGCTGGCTGTGCAACCCAAGCCTTCGATGAGCGCGGGGGTGGCGTCGCTGGTAGCGCACATGCCTGCTTCGGCCGAGGAGCTTCTGGAGATGGCCGATCAGGCTCTGTATGAGGCCAAGAAGGCAGGCAAGTCGCTGGTTCGTGTGGCCGGCGGTGTCGCGGTTGCGACCGAACCGTCTTGATGCAGCGGCCTGCACGCCGGTTGCTGTGCCGCGACGGATCATCGCGCAGGCAGGCCGTTCAGTTGGGTTCTCAGACGAAGACCCGCTTGTTGTAGACGATCCATTCCACCAGAAGGATAGCGCCCAAGCCTCCGAGGATCCAGGGCCATAGCGGGCGATTCACGTAGTCGCTTCCTCGGACGGCCACGGTCTCGCCCGAGGCGACTCGGAGGGCCTTGTTTGAGGCGATGAGGCTTTCCGAAGCGTCGAGGAGATTAACGGCCCGCGCATCCTCGCCGGGAATTCCCGTTTCGAGATGATAGAGACCGACGCGGTTTGTCCTTCCATAGGTGGCCAGACCCGAGGCGGAGGCGGCGGCCTTGTCGGTGGTGCCGTCCGGGCGACGGACGGTGATTTCCCGGGTCCCGGGCTTGACGCTGACGGTGAACGCCTGCCCGGGGCTGACCGACGGCTGCTGTCCGATGGTCGAACTTCCCGAGAGAAACCGCAGGGCATTGAACATGAACATTACCAGCCCTTCCTGATAGGGCCAGTCGGTATTCACGTGCGTGCGGTCTTCATCGAAAAGGCTGAACGAGCAGATCAGATACTGGCGGCGCTCGCGGGTCAGCAGAGACAGGACGGGGCCGCTGGTAGCCTCGATGAGTGTTTGAGCATCGGAGGGCAGTTCCGGCTTGTGGCAGGAGAACAACGACATGGTGGCGACGTTGACGTGCCGGAGGACAGGGTGCGTGTCGTCCCAATCGAGCAAGACCGGGGCGGGTACGACGTCGCCGAGCGTCACATCGGGAATCAGCGGAGCGGCGGCGAAGAACAGGTAGTTACCCGGCGGCAACCGGTTGGTGGAATGGCCGTCGAACACCACGACGTTGTACACGCAGCGTCCGTCCTCGATCAGTTTGTCGTCGCTCGCCTTCTCATACTCTTCGGGCTGCCAGATGTCGAAGCTGTCGAGCACGGCTCCGATGGCGATTCTCAGGAAACGGTTACCAGGGCTGACGAGCAGGGCCTTGATCGATCGCGGCGGAGTGACCACGGCGAAGGCCCGGTCGTCGATGGCCAGCGCGTCTTCGCCGGAGAGCCGGACTTCGATCGTGGCGGCGGTGTCGAGCATCATCTCGAACGCGGCGGTTGCCTGGCTGTTGTCGGCGGGATCCTTGGTGTACTTTGCGGCGTGGATCGCGTCAGGTCGCCCATAGGGGGCGAGTTCCGGCAGGTCCTGTACGTTCTTGATCTGGCCGTCGACCAGCAAGGAGATGTCGCGTTTGGCGGGCCTGGTGCCGAAGTTCCTGACGTTGATGAGGGCGCTGATCTGTTCGGGGCGATCGTAGTTGCGGCGAACATCGAGGCTGACGATGCCCACGTTCTCGGTCGCCTCGCCGATGCGGGCGATTTCCATGGTGCCGCGTTCGACGCGCACGCTTTCAGAGTCGGGCAGCCGCCCGTCGGTCAACAGGATGTATTGCGAGGAACCGACCTCCCTCACCTCGCCGATGGGGGTGGAGTGGGCTTCCGCCAGTTCCATCGCCTCGCGCAGCAGGCTGGGGCCGTCGGTCTGTTCGATAGCGTCGATCGCCGCGCGGAGCTGGGGCTTGTCGTTGGTGAATGCCGACATGACTCGGGCCCGGTCGCAGAAGGCAATGATCATGGCGCGCTGCGAGGAGCCCAGTTCGTTGACGATCTTGTGAGCCTCTTCCTTGGCGATCTGGAGGCGGGTTCGGCCGTCGGCCTCTTTCGCGCCCATTGAGGCGGACTGGTCGATCAGAAGGACCATGGCCTTGTCGATTCCGCGCTTGCCGGGCCGCACCGGCTCGCTGATGGCCGCAATCGCCGCGATCAGGATGAGCAGTTGCAAGATGAGCAGCAGGTTGTTACGCAGCCTCTGGAACGGGGAGTTGACTTGCAGATCATGGACCGCCCGTTTCCAGAGCAATGTCGAGGCGATGGGGATCTGGCGACGCTTGAGCTTGAGGAAATAGAGCAGGACCAGCGGCGGCAGGGCCAGGGCGGCGGCCAGGACCGGAACATGCCAGGGCGCGAGGAAGTTCATTTCAACAACCCCCTTTGCCGCAGATAGGTGAGCACGAGCTGGTCGAACGGCACGGCGGTGCTGGTGAACAGATACACTGCACCGCGTTTCGTGCAGAAATCTCGGAGCCCACCGCAATATGCCCTCAGGGTCTGCTTGTAGCGATTCAGCAAGGCCCGGCTGACGGTGATCTCGGCGGTGTCGTTGTCTTCGACGTCGAGGAGCTTGAGGTCGCCGGTGAGTGTGGGGTCGATTTCCTCGGGGGAGAGGAGTTGGATGACGTAGAGGTCGTACTTGCGTCCGATGAGGTATCGGAGACCCGCCTCATAGCCGGTCTTGTCCATGAAATCGCTGAGCACGATGCAGACGCCTCGTTGCGGGTGCCGAATGGCGAACTGTTTGCACGCCCCGGTCATGTTGCCTGCACCCTCAGCGTTGAGGCCGCCGAGGAAGCCGAGCACCTGGTGGATCAGCCGGCGTCCGCGGATGCCGGCCATTTCCGGCCCGTAGCGGTCGGAGAAGGCCGTAAGCGTCACGCGGTTGTAGTTAACCAGACCGATGTAGGCGATGGCAGCGGCCACCCGCCGGGCGTAGAGGGCCTTGTCCGGCTCGCCGAAATCCATCGAGCGGCTGCAGTCGATCAGCACGTTGACGTGGAGGTCTTCTTCCTCGAAGAAGAGCTTGATGAACAGCCGCTCAAGCCGGGCGAAGATGTTCCAGTCGAGAAAGCGCAGGTCATCGCCGATGACGTAGCTGCGGTAATCGGCGAACTCGACCGATTGGCCCTTGCGTTTCGAGCGTCGCTCTCCCTTCATTTTGCCGGCGAAGATCTTGCGCGACACGATGTCCAGCCGATCAAGCTGGTTCATGAAGTCGGGGTCGAGCAACTGGTTGTTTTTCGTCGCAAGGGCCATAAGAAGCTCTCAGCTTTCAGCGGTCAGCCGGGGGCAGTAACACCTGATCGAAGCATCATTCATCGTTCCGCCTTCATTCTTCACTGAACTCCGAACCCTCAAAGGCCGTCGAGGGCATCGGTCCTGCTACGCCGCCTGTTCCGTCAGCGTCGGCGTTTGTTTGAGAATGTCCCTGATCACGTCATCGGTGCTGATGTTTTCGGCCTCTCCCTCGAAATTCAGGAGCACGCGATGGCGCAATGTCGGAAGGGCCACTTTCCTCACGTCTTCGAATGACACGTTGAAACGGCCCTCCAGCAAGGCCTGTACCTTAGCCGCCAGGGTGACGGCCTGTGCTCCGCGCGGGCTCGAACCCCATCGCACGTATTTGTTGGTCATCTCGGTGGCGAATTCGCCGTCAGGATGGGTTGCCAGAGTCATTCGTACGGCGTAATCCTGCACGTGCGGCGCGATGACCACGCGGCGCACCAGTCGCTGGGCGCCGATGATCTCCTCCGCGGTCATCACCGGCTCGATCTTGGCGTCGTAACCGGTGGTCGTTCGGTCGAGGATGGTCTTGAGTTCTTCGCGAGAGGAGTAGTTGACGATCAATTTGAAGAAGAAGCGGTCGAGCTGGGCCTCGGGCAAGGGATAAGTACCTTCCTGTTCGATGGGGTTCTGCGTGGCCATCACAAAGAAGGGCTCTTGGAGGGCGTGTTTCTCGCCGCCGACGGTGACGGTATGTTCCTGCATGGCCTCCAGCAGGGCTGACTGTGTTTTGGGCGTGGCCCGGTTGATTTCGTCCGCGAGAACGATCTGGGCGAAGAGCGGTCCCCTTTGAAAGCGGAAGTCCCGCTTTCCCGTCACGGGGTCATCGGTAATGATCGTGGTGCCGATGATGTCGGCGGGCATCAGGTCGGGCGTGAACTGGATGCGGCTGAAGTTCAAACTCAGGGCCTGGGCCAGCGTGCGGATCAGATAAGTTTTGCCCAGACCGGGCACGCCCTCGAGGAGGGCATGCCCGCCGGTGAACAGGCAGACCAGCACGCCGTCGACGATTTCCTGCTGGCCGACGATGATCTTGCCGATCTCTTCGCGCAGCCGCTGGAACTTGTGGCAGAACTCGCGCGTTGCCTTTTCAACTCGTGGGTCAATTGTCTCGGCCATCGCATGTACCTCCGTCTGGAATGCCGGTGAGCCTCGGGTCAACCGTCTTGTCGCGTCGATCCGGAAGTCACGACTCTTTCTTTTCGTCCTCAATCTGGTCCCGCGCGCGCTGCTTGGCCTTCAGCAGGCGGCCGGTCACGTCTTCCTGTCCGGTGGGCTTGCGGCCCGGTCTTTGTGACGGCTTCTTTGGCTCATCGATTTCCGCTGCCACGGCCCCGCCGAGCGACTCGGTCAGGTCTCCCGCCGGTTTGGCTGCAGTCTCTTCATCCACCTCGAATCGCTTCTTCGGGTCGGCGGCCGGTTCGAGGGGGATGGTGACCGTGCCCGGCCGCGTATCCGCGTCCGGCTTGGCGGTCAGATCCCCGCGGACCTTGTCGCGAACCCCCTTGAGGTGGGAAAGCGACTGGGCGCTTCGTTGGCCGGCGCGTGCCAGGGAGGTCACCGACGAGGTGAAGAAACCGATCGTCGGAATGATGTATCGCCGGCGCATGGTCCAGCCGACCAGTTCGGCGAACACCAGGGCGCCGAGGTATCCCCAGAAGCCCGCGCCGGCCGTGTAGAGGATGCCGATCAGCACCGCCAACACCGCGAGTTCCACATAGATGGACATGGCCAGCGTCGATGCCAGCCGTCGCACGGCCACGTCGAGCAGGAACAGGGGGATGAGCAGCCAGGAGATGACCCATCGCCAGACAGGCTGCCGCATTTCGGCGGGCGGGAGGCCCCTCGGGTCGAAGACCTTGTCGTTGACCGGGTCCATTGCCAGCTTTCGACCGCCCGACCGGGTCACGATTCGTTCGAGCAGCGGCGTGTTGGTTTGCAGCACGCGGAACTCCTGCGAGTAGGGCACGCTGAGTCCGCTCAAGATCAGGCCGGTAGTCTTGTCCGGGTCGGTGTACTTGAGGTTGATGAGGTAGTTGCCCGTGTCGACTACGTCGAAGGTGGCCTCATACTGGCCGGGTCCGGTCTGCACAAGGTGCAGGTCTTCGGTTTCCATGTTGGGCAGCACCAGACGGCCGCCGATCTGCAGGAAATTCAGATAAGATGCGTCTTTCTTGAGCGCCTCGACGACGATTCTGCCCGTATTGCCTTCCAGCCGGGTGGTTACGTCGAAATCCATCCCGGACGACTGGCGCATGGACCAGTTGATGAGTTGTGCCCAGAAGCGGCCGAATTTCTCCCATTGTGCCCATCCGGCTCCCCATTTCTTCCACAGGCCGCTGGTGAACACGGCCATCTTACCCATTTCGAATCGCCGATAGGCCAGGAGAGGGTCGTTGGTTCCGTCGGCACTCTTGCGGACCAGGGGCATGATGATGTCCGCCTTGGGCTCGGTCAGGACCAGCCCGCCCAACTGCGGTATGGGTCCTTCGGCAATACCCTGGACGGTCTGCATGTCGTATTGGGCGACGGCAGGCGTGAAGCGCTCTTCGGACAGCAGCGTCCGGCGGATGACCTTCGCCTCCTTGATGAAGATCTGGGGCAACGTTCGGGGGTTGGTGCAGCGGAAGAACTTGCGGGGATCGCCGGAGGTGCGCCGGGCGATGTCGATGAGCGTGGTCTCGACGCAATGTGCTCCACCGTAGCCGATACCGATGGTCGAGGCAGTGATTTTGTTCTTGTTCATCTGATCGATGACGGCATTGCTCGGGGCTTGCGGATCGCCGTCGCTGATGATGATCATATGAAGCTGAGAAGCGCCCTTGCTTTTGGCCTGCAGCAGTCCGTTGATTGCCATCTGCATGGCGGTGCCGAAGTCGGGCATGTCGCCGATCTGAAGGTTCTTCATTTTCCTGATGACCGCGGACTTGTCCGAGAGGAGGGACATCGGCACGTCCCAGTTGGCCCCGCCGACGCTCCAGTTGTAGGTGATGACCCCCAAGTAGTCTTGCGAACTGAGCGTTTCGACGGTGGCGATGGCGGCCTTTTCGCCGTAGTCGTTGCCCTGGGGGCTCTCGCAACTGTGCATGATGATCGCGAGAGCCCCGCGCGGGATGACTTTCTTCTGCCGGATGTCGAAGTTGACCGGGCTGACCTCCTCGACGGGCTTGCCGATCCAGCCGCCGGCCCCGAACGACTGCTCTCCGCCGATCATGATGAGGCCGCCGCCGGAGTCTCTCACGTAGCTGGCGAGGGCCTTGTGCTGTTCCTCGTTGAACGTATCGGCCGACAGGTTGGACAGAATCACGACGCCGTACTGTTGGAGGGTGTTCAGGTCGATGCTGAGGTCCTCGACGGTTTCGAGCGTCACGTCGACCTTCTCCCGCTTGAGGGCGGCCAACAGCAGGTCATGGTCGGCTTTCTCGTCATTCCTGGCGAGCAGCAGGACTCCTCCTTGCTCGTTGACGAAGCTGAAGGCCGTGGCCCGGTTGTTCTCCATGATCTTGTCGGCGCTCTGGTCGAGCGCCGTCAACCGGGCGTCGAAGATGTGGAATCCGCCCGAGAAGATCTCCACCGATGTGGTGATGACTGTCGGTTGCATGCCGCCGGCGATATCGAATTCCGCTTCGGGAAGGGGCACGGTTTGGCCGTTGTGATAGAGCGTGAGCCTGGCTCTTGTGGGTTTCTTGCTCTTGGCGATGACGCGGATTGGCAGGCGTGTATCCTTGGCGGCTTGGCTGGGCACGACGATTCGGTCGAGGAGGATCTCGCTGTCGTGCGAATACGTGAGCGGAATGACGTCGATTGCCACGCCGCTGGCCGTTGCCGCCCCGATCTCTTCCTCGATGTTGCCGACGTTCTGATTGCCGTCGGTGATGAGCACGATTCGCCGCTTGAAGCCTTCCGGCAGGGCGGCGAGAGCCAGCCGCACGCCGCCGGCGATGTTGGACGCATCGGGCTGGACGGTCATGCCAAAGCCGATGTTGTTGCCCAGTTGGTCGTCGCCGCCGCGGCTGGGGATGAGGTCCACGTCGGCTTTTCCATCGAAGGTGATCACGCCGACGCGGTCGTCACGGGAGGTTCTGTTGATCACTTTGCGAACGTACTGCTCCGCGGCCGTGCGGCGATCGTCGGGGATGCTGTGGGACTTATCGATCACAAACATCACCGCGACGTGCTCGTTGCGGCGTACGAACTGGACGCGGGCAAGGGCCAGGGCCAGCATGACGATGACAGCCGACCGGAAGACCACCGTGAGGATGCGTCGATGCGGTTCGAGACCGGCCAGAGATCGCCGCGAGATGACGGCGATGGCCGGTATAACCAGCAGCAGCCACAGCCACGCGGGTTGCTCGAAAGACAAAGGCCAGTTGAACGCCAAGGCCATCAGCTACATCCTGAACATCTGGACGCGGTGGTTACGGCAGTCCACAACGTACACGCGGCCTTGCTTGCCCACGGCCACGCTCCACGCGTCAAGCATTTGTCCCGGTTGTGTGCCCGGTTTGCCCCAAACCTCCAGGCTCTTGCCGGCGCGATCGAACCGCTGCAAGCGGTTGTTCCCGAACTCAACGACCAGCAGGGTGCCGTCGTCGCAGACGGCCAGTCCGTAAGGATACTGCAACCGGCCGGGCTCGTAGCCGGGGCCGCCGAAGGTGAAGAGCAACTTGCCGTCGCGGCTGAACCGGCAGATCCGATGGTTGCACGCGTCGGCGACCCAGAGGGTGCCGTCGTTGTCGAAAGCCATTGACTGAGGGCGGGACAGCGAGGCGGGGCCGCTGTCGGGACCGCCGAAAGATCCGAGAAACTTGAAGTCCGGCGAGAAGCGGCTGATGCGGCTTGTCAGGCCATATTCACTGACGTAGACCATGCCTTGGGGATCCACAACGGCCTTGGCAACGAGATCGAACTGACCCGGGCCGGTTCCTCCCTGGCCGAACCGGGCCAGCTCGCGGCCGTCGCGATCATAAATGATGATGCGGTGATAGTGCGAGTCGGCCACCAGGACGCGTCCCTGGGCGTCAATGGTGATGCCCGTGGGCTTGCCGTTTTCGCTTTCGGGGGTTCGCCAGACGACTTCGAATTCGCCGTCCGGGCTGAATCGCTGAATTCGGGCGGTCATGTCGACCACGAACACGCATCCGTCCGGAGCGGTGGCGATAGCCCGCGGGCGATGGAACTGGCCCGGTCCGAATCCGTGGCTACCGATGATTCTTTCGGGTGTGCGGCCGGAAATACCGCGCTTCTGGCACCCGACCATTCCGCCCGCGATTGCGATTGCCAGCAGAAGTGTGGACAGCTTGGTTCGTGTCGCGAGCCGGGTGGAAAGATGGTTGTTGGGGTGATTGGCCCCGTCGTGAGTCGCGATGTCCGTCAAGAGCTTCACGGGGCTACCTTTCCCGGGCCGCCATCAGCAGCCGGCCGCATATCTGGGTCAGGACGAACCCAGCGACCACCACGGTCTGGCTGGTGGTGATGACCACATTATCCCTGCCGTAGTGCATCTGTCCAAGGAGCGTGACCGCGATGCTAGGGTAGCCCACCGGTCCGGTCATCTGGGTAACCACCACCTCGAACATCGCCAGCATCGTAACGATCAAGCCAGCCGCCAGAAGCGACGGCCAGACCATGGGCAGCAGCACATGGGCCAGTATGCCTGCCGCCCCGGCACCGTCGGCCCGGGCCTGATCCGCCACGGCGTTTCCTTGCCTTCCGACGGTCAGCCAGACGATCAGCACCGCCAAGGCGCCGTAACGGCTTACCAGCGACAGAATCCAGACACAGGGGGTGTCGGTGTACAAGTATCCTACGAACCCCGGTCGGTTGTAGATCAGGATGAAGCCGACTCCCAGCGCGGCGGGCGGGATTGCCGCGGCCAGAAACGTCGTCCAACCGCCCGTTCTTGCCCATCGGGATCTGGCGGCCGCGTCGAGCATGGCTGTTCCCGATGCCATGGCAATCGCCGCCATGCCGGCCGCGAGCGCGATGCTCAGTGAGGAAAGCCATTCCCGGCTGAGAATCGAGAAACTCGCCGCCCACGATGAACTGCCCGGCTTCAGCGCCGACATGATGCCCACAGGGACACCCAGCGTGGTCACCCAAACCAATGCCGCTCCGGCCCATGTCAGCCGCCCTGTATTGGCCTGGATGCCTGTCCTGCCGGGCCGGGCGAGATTCGCGGTTTCATCGTCCATTCCAACTTGCCCCCAATGGGCGGTCGGCCGAATGATCCACACGACGAGGGCCACCAGCACCATCAGGATAGCGATGACCTGCACGGCCATTCGGATGATCTGGCCCGCCGGGGCACCGGCGTCCACTAGGACCAGCAGTTCGGTGGCGTAAATCCGACACCTCGTCAGGTGCGGGATTGCGTATTCCAGGAGTGAGACGGCAAAGACCGTCGTGGCGGCCGCCATGAGGTGGGGTCGCAGGCTGGGAACCACTGCCCGCAGATACGCCCGCGTGGGTCCTGCATCGAGCAGAGCCAGCGCGAAGGCCGTACGGCCTGCGGAGCGCCACCCGGCAGCCAAGATCATCGCCGACAGAGGCCATAACCATCCGGCCGATATCAGGCCCGCCCGGATGGCTCCTCCGAACCACATGTCCGAGACGTTGTCCGGCATGAACCTCCTCAATGGGCTGGCCGGGGCGGATACCAGCTGCCACGCATAGGCGTAGACCTGCGGAGGAACCAGCAGCGGCAGCAATGCTAGTCCAACCAGCGTTGGCAGTCGCCGGGGCGAGGCCGAACCGAGTACGGCCGCGGGCAGAAGACCCAATGCAACAGCCGCGACCGTGGTTGTCAACGACATTACCAGGCTTCGGAGCAGGAGGACCTGCCATGCAGGCACCGCCACCAGCTCGGTCGAGATTGCCCCGGATTGCCCTGCTGCTAGAAAGACCCCGGCCAGGGGTGCAACAATGCCCCCTGCCAGCACCAGCCAGCCGACCGCGCAGAGCCCGATGACCAGAAGCCTCGCCATGTACTCCGTCCGTTTTCGGCGGACCTGCCACCACTATTGACGCTCAAGAGGCAATAACGTTTCGACGGACACCCGTAAACCCCTGACGATTCCAGCGAAGATATGATACCGCCGTGGCGGCCGGGTTGCATGCGGGCCGACCGCGACAGATCGTCCCTGCGGGCGGGATGCCCCCAGCGTTACGTGCGGCAACGCCGGGTCTTGCTCGTGTTCAGTCGCGATCTTGGTGCCCCCTGCTTTAGGTTGCCCATCCTGGGGGATAGACTGTGGGTTATGTCCGTCTGGACGTTGCTCTGGTGGATTGGCGGGATGCTTCTCGCTTCGGTGTTGGTCGTTGTGATAGCTGCGGTTGCGCTGCGCACCGTGGTGAAGAAACGGATGAAAGAGGAGATCCTTGAGGCCGTACGCGAGCCGGTCGTGCCGGTGTGTTACAAGTGTGGCTATGACATGCGCGGTCAGATCTTTCCTCGTTGCCCGGAGTGCGGGGCTTTGCTGGGTTTTACGGTCTCGACGGATGAACTACCACTGACCGACGAGGAGAGGCAGCTCATAGAAGACCGCTGCCGGGGCATTCGTCGAAAGGAGCCCGAGCAATAGGGTGGAGGGTACGTTTTTCCGGCGGGATTCGCACTCCGGGCTGCCGATTCAGGATGGATGGTCAAGACAGGGAGGCTCGCCGGCGGAGCGGTGTTCAGCGAGGCCAGACGGTGTTGGCATGGAGATCGCTCTTTTTGCCGAGCGAGGAACATGTGATCCCGGTGTGTGGTCCCGGGCACGGCGTTCGGCAACGGATGAGTGTGTTGGACGCATTCACCGATGACCGGGAAGCCGGTCACCCAGGGGTTTGTCTCGACGCGGGGTTGCGGTTGGACAGAATGGTGCAAGAGCGGCGATCGTTACCCCTCTGTTTCGGGAAAGGGCAGTAGCGGTTGATCGGTGGTCATGCGGTGGCGGGCGAGGTCGACGGCGTGGGGGTTGATGTCGCAGCCGAGCCAGCGGCGGCCGAGGCGCTGGGCGACGGCCAGGGCGGTGCCGCTGCCGCAAAAGAAATCCGCGACGATGTCACCGGGGTCGCTGCTTGCTTTGATGACGCGTTCGAGCAGGGCTTCGGGTTTCTGTGTCGGGTAACCGGTACGTTCCAGCGACACGGTTGAGAGGAAGGGGATCTCCCACACGTCGGTCATGGCCGGGCCCTCGGAGTTGAAGTAGAGACGGCCGGCTCTGGTTTGTTTGTACGGGCGGCCCTGCTCGTCGTAGTTCAGGCCGTCGGTGCGGAATCGCCCCTCGCGCTGGACGTGGAACTTCTGCCGGCCCGCCTGGCGGGCGTAGAAGAGAATGGTGTCGTGCTTGCGGGCGAACCATCGCGTGGCATGGCCGCCGGTGCGGTACGACCAGATAATCTCGTTACAGAAGTGGTCGCCGCCGAAGATCTCGTCCAGCATCACTTTGGCGTAATGAACGGCGTGCCAATCGAGGTGGAGATACAGCGAGCCGGTCGGTCTGAGCAAACGATGCATGTGCTGCAGGCGCGGGCGGAGGAAATTGAGAAAGCTGTCCAGGTCGCCTTCCCAAGAGTCGTTGAACCGATGTTTGCCATCGGCTTGCTTCTTGGTCTTGCCGGTGAAGAAAGGCGGGTCCGCGTAGATGAGGTCGCAGCAGGCGTCCGGCAGGCCGGCCATGAATTTCAGGTTG
>DAOOIV010000099.1 GCA_035384605.1 Phycisphaerae bacterium | reverse complement strand
AGCACACTCGCAATGTATGCCCACGGAGCCATCCACGTCTTGAGTGACCACTCCAGCGCGTTCTTGAGCCCGCCCCAGTAGATCTTGTGCTGCATGGAACTGGCGAACGTCATCTTCTTGAACGGGCCTTCGAAGTGCCAGTTTTCCCGGGCGGCCTCCGTGTCGCCGACGATCTCGATTTGCGAGGGATCGCCGCATCCCAGCCCCAACTCGTGGGCCAACCGGATGAACCTGCAGTCCTGCATCGGGTCAAATCCCATCAGTCTGGCGGCTACCGCGTCGATTGCGACCTGGTCGGCCGAGGCCAGAAGCACGTTCTTGACGTAGGGCACCATGCAGCGAGGCCCAGGCCCATCACCGGCGAAGGTCCCGTCCATCACGGCAAAGACGCCGCGGTGGATCTTCTTCTGGATCATCAGCAGGTCCACGAGCGTCTCGTGGATCACCGGGTGCGTCCAGTGTCGGTGTTCGTTCAACAGGCCGCCAAAGGCGTTCTTCATCGCACCGGTCGTGGTCGTGAAGACGTGCGTCTTGATCGTCGGCAGGTGCAGGATATTCTCGCCGAGGAATCGACGAGGAATCGTGAACCCCTTGGGGTAAACCTCGTTGAGGCACAGGAAGCTCTTCGTCAGGTCGCCCACCGCGTCGCGGATGTTGATCCACTCCTCACCTTCGTAAAGATGTACATTCCGCAGTCCGTGGGCCCGAACCACGTTGAGTTGCTTGTTTTCCCGCTCCCCCAGGTGAGCATCGATGACCACCGTCCGGTTGTGGCACGCATGCATCAGTCTCGGGTCATACCCGTCCCGCTTCATTGCCCGGATAACGCCCTCAAGCTGCCAGGGAGTGGTGCTGCTGCCGGGATAGAAGAAATGCCAGGAGATATTGACTTTCAACGCGGTGTCGGCGGACGGGTCAATGACATCGCGATATCCGGCCAGGTTCATGAGCTCATGATAGTCAGCCAGGACGGTCGCGGGTCGCGTGCGCAGTATCGCCACCTTGGAGCGTTCCATCAGAGTATTCTATGCTCCTTGACGGCTTTCAGCAACGCCGCGCAAAGATAAGGCGTGCGCGGCTGGTCCCGAACACGCCTGGGTTGACGATGAGGACCGTTCAACAGGACGGATGGGTCGATCGCTCAGGCTTTGGCCAACAGATCCTCGACCGACTGGCGCAGCCGATCCATCCGGAACGGTTTGTTGATGAAGTCTTCCGCGCCGAAGGTCTCGGCGCACTCCTGGTAGCGCTTGCCCTGGTTGCCGGTAATCATGATCACGAACGGCTTGGTCCCCGGCGGTTTGCGGGCCTTGAGCTTCTCCAGAACCAGGAATCCGCTCCGCCGCGGAAGCATGGCATCGAGGATCAAGAGATCGGGCTTCTTGGTCATCGCCAGGTTGACGGCCGTATTGCCGTCGGAAGCCGTGGTGATTTCGGCCCCGCTTTCCTTGAACAGCTCGACGATCGCGGTCAGTATATCGGGATCGTCGTCCACAACCAGAATGGACTTTCCATCATACGGTGCTGCCATATGTCATAATCCTCCGGAGGCAATTCCAGTGTAGCATGTCGTACTGCGTGTGATACATGCGTGGCTCTTGTATGAGAGTATATCCGCTTCCGCTCGCACATGCAACAATCCGCCCGGCTTTGGCACGCTTTAGGGAAAAAGCCCCTGCTGAAACCGCACAGGGGGGAAGGACGGAAGGCTGTCTGCTCGTCGCGGGTTGCGTAACGGGAAAGTATCCTGTACCGATAAGCTGAGGTGTGCCTGCAAGACGGCCCCGGAGATCCAAGCATGACCACCGTTAACAAAGTCTGCATTCTGCTCGGGCTGGCACCCACCGTGATTGTCCTGCCGGGGTGCCGCTCTCCTGGGTCCCTTCGGCCAAGCGAGTATCTGGTCGTTGACCTCCTGGATGAGTTCGGCCTCGACCAGCCCAGCGATTCCTGGGAATTGGCCACACCCGATGCCTGGCGAATCGGTTCGGACGGGCAAAGACGATTCCTTCAGGTTGCCGCCTTGTCAGCCAGTCCCGACAAGCAGCCGCCTGCTTGGGAATCCGCAATGCACCGCAAATACAGGTTCCGCAACTTCAGCCTCTCCGCCTGGCTGAGGCTCGAGCAAGCCGTCGGCAACCGTCCGTGCAGCGCCTCCATCGTCTTCGGCTGGCGGAATGACCTGAATTGCCTTCGATTGGACCTATCGGACCTCTCCGGCAAAGCAGACGTCGCACTGGTCCAGGTAACCGACGGTCAGGTCATCCGGCTGGCTGCCGCGGCCTTGTCTTCCAGGCCCGACTTCACGCGAAAGGAATGGCACCAGATCGGCATTCTCCGAAACCTCGATACTGCGACGGTGGAGGTCTATATCGACGAGGCCGACAAGCCTGTGCTGCGAGCCAGGACGACCGCGCATGAATGGGGTCGGTTGGGACTTGCCTCAACGACCGGCGGCGCGTCGTTCGGACGGGTCATGATCAGCGGGGAGGCGCTGCCCGCCCAATAGTCACACGAGGAATCCCCGATTGCCCTACCGTCCCGTGGGGTCAGACGGCTTCCCATCCGTCGCCCGTCAGCACTCGCTCGCCGCCCACCGTTTCGGCCGCCGGGCCGAGTCCGCTGTTTGACGGCAACTCGACGATCGTCGGTAACGCCACTTCTGCATTAGCCGCTCGACTGAGCCACAACAGTGCCGCGTCGCATTGCAGCCGGGCGTCCTTCGTCACCGGCGGTCGTCGCATTCGCAGCCGATATTCGGCTAGATCCAGGGTCAGCCGCTTCAGCATTGCTACCAGTCCCGGCTGCCCGCCGACGTCGATCGGCACCGCGAAACGCCGGCCCAGATAGCTGTCGATTTCCGCCTCGGCCGCGAGCCTTGCTTCAGTAACCTTGTCCTCGTCCGGCTGTCCTGAGCCGGTGTCGTCCGTCAGCTCGATATAGGTCGCCGTACCCAGACGTTCTTCGATGTCCGCGTTGGTCGCGTAAGACATGAGACTCTCCCGTCATCACTGGCCGGGAGCGGAGGCAAGTTCAGCGCCCCAAGCCCGCATCGCCGCCCTTGCCCCTCGCTCCACGTCCCTCTGGTCAGTTGAAGACAACCCGCACCGCGAACTGCCAGTACCCGTAGATCACTCGATACCGCGCCCGCACACCGAAGAGCCACTTCTCTCGCTTGAAGCCCTCTTCGCTTTCCTCCGCCAGAGCACCGAACTCGATCGGCTCGCGATCCTGGAAGATGAAGGGCCGCACCACGCCGTCGGTCTTGAGCAGGTACCAGGTGTCTGCTGCCGAAAGGCCCGGCAGCGAGATTACTCTGGCGACCCCCGACAGAACATTCGTAGTCTGTCCGATCATCGCCGCGCTCACCGTCTCGAGGGCCGTGTACAGCATGGAAGGCGGAACGACACAGACAAGGCCCTCGGGGCTCAGCGCCATCGGTTCTCCCTGATCGTCCTTAAACGACAGGAGCCGGCCGATCGCCCGCTTGAGGGCGCCTTTCATTTCCTCGCTTGTCGGGTCGTTTGGCAACGAGGTGTCGTATGCGATGTCATTGTCTTGCGTCCCTGACTGTCCCGATACGTGCGAATGGCTGAAAAAGGGCACCCCATCGTAGCTGTTGAAACCGGCCGTGCCTCCGTTGATCAGAAGCTGCGCAAGGAGGTAGTCCTTGTGCGTGGCCGCCCGCTGGGCCAGCTCGCCGACCCGGATCCGGATCTGACCGGTCTGGTCGTCTGCGATCTCATCGCGATCCACTTCGATGGTCGCCTCATATTTGAGGTTCTCGACCGAGTAGCTCTCGCTCCGCAATCCCTTCGCCAGCCGGCCGGTGCCCCACTCTCGCATCCGCGGCACCGTGCCGAGCCAGCGGTATGTCTCTGAATCCGACGTCGACGGAATTCGTGTCGACAGATCCTGGTAATAGGTCGTTACCTTCCCCATCCGATCAAAGAACTCGCTGCGGAGTCCCTTGGTCAACAATCCGGTGTTAATCACCGCCATGGCTGCTTCCTTTCCGTTTCACAAACACCCTTGAGGCCATTTGATCCTTACGCAATGCGCTTCGCCGTTACCGACCATGCTTTGGCTCCAATGCACACCAATGTGATGGAGTCGTAAATGGCATCCATCTCGGCGTTGCTGGCACCCCCGTCGATCGTTCCGGTCGCTTCCGGCAACACCGTGATGACCCCCGTTGCCCCGGCGACCTTGATCAGCATCACCCATTTGCCGACGTCGCCTGCCGTCACCGCAGGCAACTGGAGATTGCGGGCGGAGGTCCCATTGTTAACGGCCACAATCCTGCCGAGTTCCGAGGCCGCCAGGCTGACGTTCCCTCCCGTGGCGTCCTTGGTGACAAACGCATGCCGCAGCCCTGCGCTGACCAGCTCGCCGGTCATCGTGCCGCCCGCGAGAGGCGTCGGCGTGACCTGGATCCGGAGCACAATGCGGTTGGCTGCCGGCGCGTCAATTTGATGTCCCACGAAACTGTTGCCGGCCGCCGTCATGGTCAGCGTGCCGTCGTCGGAGGCGAAAACGGCGGCCCGGTTGTTGATTCGCGAGGCGGAGGCCAGCACATGCTCGAAGTCACCGGTCGTAAACACCCTCACCATCACGGCCCCGTCGTCGCCGCCCGAGTTGTCCGCCTCCTCGTAGGCAATCCCAGCGAACGGATCACCGCCCGACAGCGCTCTGGCGTATCCGCCGCTCAGACCGACAAACCCGCCCTTGAAGATCCGCGCCCCGCCCTTGACCGGCAGCGATCGCAGTTCCTGGTCCACGTACCTGTCCAAGTCCCGATTGGCTGTAAGCGCCATGTTCTTCTCCTTCCTCTCCGCAAGCGGCGGCCGCGAATCGGTCAACCGCTTGACGAGACGATCTTCTCACTTCAATCCTCACTCAGCTCGAGCCCGGCATCACGCAGCGCATTGCGTATCCACGCCTGTTCGCTGGTGATCAGAGCCAACTCCGGTCGCGAGCGGAACTCAGCCCGCGCCGAGGCGATCACCGCCCACCGTCGCTGATTAGCCGTGTCTTCGCCGGCCGGAGGGTTGATCCGACCGGGGACAACAAGAACCGGAGCCGTCTTCAACCATTCCTCGAAGGTCTCCGGATGCTTCATGGCCAGCGACAAGGCCCACTGCCGCTGCGCTTGCGTCAGCTTGCCCGTCCGCATGGCTTCAACCACTCGCTCCTCCGCCCCGCGACGAACGGACTCGGCTGCCAACGAGGCCAACCTCGCCTCTGCGGCGATCAGGATCTCCCTGGAATCGCTGTCCTCCGGAAGCCCCAGCCGGCGTCGAAGTGCGTCGGCCTCCGCGCTCAAGCAGTGAGGCGATGATTGCCCCTCACCCGGGTCTGCCGCACGTGAGACCTCGTTGTTGACAATCGCCTTCATCCCGACGATCGCCGGTTTGTTCGTCAGCGCTGCCGAATGCAGCGCAACCATCCGCCGGTCGCTCTTGCGCACGAGCACCACCGGCGACAGATAGCGGTACTCCTTTGCGGACAGCCTTTTGCGAGCAGCCTCGGTCCACTCCACGTCGGCGAAGAGGCCGGGTTCTTCGGCAGCCTCTCCAGGCTCGACCACCGACAATGCGCGAATCCATCCTGCTGCCGGGGCCTGTCCGCTGGGTGACGCGTATTCGCCGCCGAGGCTCTGATGCTCGTAGTCGACCGGGATGTCCGTTCCGTGGGCCCGAAACGCTTCAATCACCAGCTTGGCCGATTCACCATCAACCACGAAGGTTCCCTTCGCGCTTTTCACTTCGCCCCACGGTGCCACCAGCACACGCGAAGGGGGGCCCTGTCCCTGCGGCAGGGCCGACTGAATCAGAACTCGCTCGCCAAGTTCGTCCGGCGGCACGGCGACGGTACCTGCCGGCTTCTCACCGACGTCAGCCATATGCACCTCCATCCTCACACCTGGGTTGCCCGGTTATTCCATGCCGTCCAGGCCAACGGCCGGCCGGCTCCTCCCGACCTGACGCAACAAAATCACGCGCCCTGCTCCGGCAACCGCCGCATGAACGGAGCAGGGGCAATGCCCCCCCAACGGCAAGGGAGCAACTCGATGTGATTGGTGCATTCGGCGATTGAACGTGACGGCCGGCGTTTCAGCGGGCCGAGGCTCAGCTCAAAAATGAGAAAGGATGTCCAGGGCCGTGGTTCTGCGGCTGCGGAGGATCACGATTCTTGCTCGGCCGACGAGCCTTGGGAAGAACGCGACTCAGCGTATTCCTGCAATCGTTTCAGGTGTGCATCCAATACGGCAAAGACCTTGTCGATCTCGGCGAAGTCCTCTTGCTTGGCCATGCTTTCGATCTCCTCGGCCGCCCGGCGGGCGGATTCGGCGCAGACGTTGGCCGCCGATCCCTTCAGCCCATGTGCAACCAAGCGGAGCCTTGCGGCGTCCCTGGCCGCAATTGCCGTTTCCAGATCCTTTCGAATCTGGGGTATGGTCTGCACGAAGAGCCCCAGAACCTCCTCAAATAACTCGCGCTCCCCGCCCAGGTTTTCCATGGCCTTGGTGAAATCCACCGGACACCCATGCGTCGGCTCCGGCACGCCTGCCGTTTCGTTCGTAGTCTGTTCGTTGTTCATGGCATTCTCTCTTGACCGAGACCCCTTGCAGGGCAGCTTCCGCAAAAGATTGCGCAGAGCCCCCACGTCGATCGGCTTGGGAAGGTAATCATCCATCCCTGCCGCAAGGCACTGTTCACGATCACCTTTCATCGCGTTGGCCGTCATGGCCACGATCGGCAGATGGCCGCCTGTCCGGCGCTCCCGCTCACGAATCGCCGATGTGGCCTCGAAGCCGCCCATCACCGGCATCTGAACGTCCATCAGCACCAAGTCGAACGCATCCTCGCCTTCACGCGCAAGAATCTCCAGGGCTTCCTTTCCGTTGTTCGCCACTGCAAGCGGACAACCGAATTTCTCCAGGATGCGGACTGCCAGCTTCTGATTCACCTCGTTGTCCTCAACCAGCAAGACCCGCGGCATCCGCCGTCCGGCCTCGCCGGCCTGCTCCGGTTCGCTTTCCTGCACGACCGGAACCGGGCTCCTCAAGCCCAACGCTTCCATGATCGCATCCATCAGCTCCGAGCACCTGATGGGTTTGGTCAGGTACACGGAGATACCCAGTTCCCGGCATCGGGCCACATCCTCCTGCTGCTTGGCGGAGGACAGCATCATGATCGTTGCGCCGGCCAGGGCAGGGTTCTGCCTGATGCGCTTGGCCAGTTCAAAACCGTCCATTTCCGGCATCATGGCGTCCAGGAGAATCAGGGGGAACGGCCGGCCGGCAGCCTTGGCCTCGTGCAGCAATTTCAGGGCCGCCTCGCCCCCGCTTGCCGATGTCGGTTTCATGTTCCAGCGATGCAGCGTCCTCTCAAGCACGCAGCGATTGGTCTCGTTGTCGTCGACAATAAGGACGGCCAGATTCCGCAGGCTGGAGACGGTTTTGGAATCGGACGGACCGGCCGACGTCCCGGATTGCCAGAACTCTGCCACGAAATGGAACGTACTGCCCTGGCCGGGCTCGCTCTCAACCCAGAGTCGTCCATTCATCAACTCGACGAGTTTCGCCGACACCGCCAGCCCCAGGCCGGTACCGCCGTACTTGCGCGTTGTCGAGCCGTCCGCCTGCGCGAACGCTTCGAACACCATCTGCTGTTTCTCGCGAGGAATCCCGATCCCCGTATCCGCGACCGAGAAATGCAGCAGAATTCGATCCTCCGAATGAGCGGACAGCGCATCGAGCTTCTTCCCGGTGCCCGGTCCCAAACCGACGGGAGACGCGGCCGGGTTCCACAGATCGCAGCGAACGACGATCTCGCCCTTTTCGGTGAACTTAACCGCGTTGCCTAGAAGATTGACGACGACTTGCCGCAGACGAACAGGATCGCCCACCACCATGCCGGGAACCTCGGGAGCGATGTCGCACACCAGCTCAAGCCCCTTCTTATGGGCCGCCAGCGCGTGCGCCCTGGCGGTGTCGCTGAGACTCTCGCGGAGATCGAAGGGGACACGCTCCAGGTCCATCCTGCCCGCCTCGACCTTCGAGAAGTCGAGAATATCGTTGATCACCGCGAGCAAGGAGTTTGCCGACTCTTTGACGATCTGCAGCGACTCCCTCTGATCCACCGTCAGATCGGTTTCCAGCATGAGTTCCGTCATGCCCATAATGGCGTTCATCGGCGTGCGAATCTCATGACTGACGTTCGCAAGGAATTCGCTCTTGGCCCGGTTGGCGGCCTCCGCGGCGACGCGGGCGCGCTCGAGATCGTCGACCATGTTAAGAGACGCGAGCCTCGCCTCCTCGAGCTGCCTGGCACGCTCGGTGACCTCGCGGTTGGACCGCTCCAGTTCCTCCCGGGCGCGAACCATGTCGGTCACATTCATGATGCTCAGCAACACACCGGCATAAGCATCACTGTCGTACAGCGGCTGAAGCCGCAGGACCACGTCCTGGTCCTTGATCCGCTGCTGCATGGTCACCGGCTGGCTGCCTGTCTGACGACGAAAGCCGTTCACAGTCTCTCGGATACCTTCCACGAACGACCCGCCGCGGAAATCCCACAACGACCGCCCGACGATGTCCTCGCGGCTCCCGCCGACAAGATCCACGAAACGAGGGTTGGCTTCGATGATCCGATCGTCAGCCTCCGCGAAAGCCACGCCCTCATCAATATTCGCCAGGATCGTGTTCAGCTTCGCGGCTTCGATCCTCGCCGCCGCTTCCGCCTTGTGCCGCTCGGTTACGTCGTCGAAGGCGATACCAAGACGATTGCCGGGCATTGCGAAAGCCCGAACCCGAAACACGCCGCCGAAGATTTCGCTTCGGTACTCTAACTCCTCGATTTCGAGCGGATTGCCGGTCCGAATAACGTTGAGCAGCGCATCGAGGAGCGCGTCCCTCTTCAGCTCCGGCCACAATTCCCCGAAACTCTTGCCCAGGCACTCATCCAAGCGAACGCCCGTCAGCCGTTGGGCTTCCGGGTTGCCGCCAAGAAGAACGAAATCGTCCGGAGGGTTGTATCCGTAGATGAACAAGCCTGAGGGAATCGCCCTCATGATGTCGGCCGCCATTCGCAGCGATTGTCGAACCGATTCTTCCGCGCGCTTACGCTCGGTCATGTCGCGAATGATCGCGAGAAGAACCGGCCGGCCCGACATGGACAGAGACTTGAGCCAGATCTCGGTGTCAACCGTCCTCCCGTCCCGTCGCTTGAGGGTCCAGTGACAGAACTGCGGGGTACCGCCAAGGGCGGCCCGGATGTTTTCTTGGGCCGTCTCCGCCGAGAGCCGACCGTCTTTCTGCCTGGTCGGCGAGAGGTCCTCGAATGATCTGCCAGTGAGCTCCTGACGTGAACAACCGAATAGTTTGCACGCTTGCGCATTGCAGTCAACCACAACGTCCGTGAGAAGCAGAATGGCATCCACTGAGCCGTCAAAGAGCAACCGGTATTTGCCCTCGCTCTCGCGGAGGTCCTGATTCGTGCGTTCGGCCACGGCGAGCGCCGCCCTGGCCGCCGACCTGCTCCACAGCGTCGCAAACATCAACAAGCCGACGGCCGTCCCGACAAGGAACACGGCCATGCCTATCCCACGGCTCCAGGGCGACGCAAACGCCGGGAGGCTTGCCGCGCGCATCGTGAAGATCGAATCACCGACCTTCAGCTCCGCGTACTTCTCAAACATGGGCGAAGATTCAGAGCGCAGCACCGCCGGCTCACCTTCGGAGGCATAGAGGATCGTCTCACGCGAAGCGCTGATTCCTTCGAAAACATCGATGCTCAAGCCGATCGAGCGGCATTGCGCTGCAAGCCCCTGGGCCAATCCCTTCCCGCCGACGCACACGCCGACCCAGCCGATGAACTGTCGGCGGGACTGCTCACCCTCCACCTGCCCCGGACTCACCCGGTAGACCGCCTTCAGCATTCGGTATTCCGGGCATCGGTTGCCCGACTGGGCGGCAGGACGCCTGATGCTGCCTTCAACCTGACCCGTATAACGGGCTCGTTCGGCCGCCGCCCTCCAGAACAGGTCTTGGGCCATGTCGAGCCCCAATTTGATCCCGTTCGCCTTGGGCGGAAAGACGTATCGAACCGGCATGTACGTCGGCCTGTCGCCTTGAGGGTGCACCTCAAATCCCGCGGCGCCTTCAGCCCGACATTGCCGGACGTACTCCTCCAGCTTCTCTCGAGGCACGCGTTCGACAAAATACAGCGACTCCACCACCTTGTTCTCGTCGTCAGTCAGGGCGTTTCCCGCGAAATGCTCCCACTCCGACTCCTCAACCTGATTACTCGACTCGAAAAGCGCACAGACCGACCGCACGGCGTGCTCGCTCTGCCGGAGTCGTTCCTGAAGCACCGACCGAATACGCTCCACCTCCGTGTCAAAGCGGGCCCGATCTTTCAGTCGCATCTGCTCCACGGCGACGGACCGGGCGAAGATTGCCAAGAGAACGGCGCATGCCAGAACGACCCACGCCGGCCAACGATCGCGCATCAACAGGATTTTACGAAACCGTTTGCCCATCAAAGATCCCTGACCATACCCGTTCTCTGCCCTACTTTCGTGCCGCCTCCACGAACGACAGGTCGTACGGCTCGTCCAGCCCCGCCGCCCGGGCCATCTCGTTCACCTGTCGTTTGAGTTCGATCATTCGCAGCTCCCGGCCTACGGCCAGACGATTGAACTGCTCGAGCTCGGCCATGTTCTTCCTGAGCTGACGCTCCGCATGCTTTTGGGCGGTGATGTCCCTCTGAATGCTGCCGAGACATATCGCGTCGCCCGTCTGCGGGTGTCGAATCAGGAAGAAGCTGATCTGCATGGAAATCCTGGTTCCCGTCTTGAAGTGCTGAAGCTCGCCGTGCCACTCGGCGCTTCCGCTCTTAAGCACCCTGGGCAACTCCACCTCGCGAACACGCGCCCACTCTTCCGACGGCATATAGTCCGCGATGGTCGTTCCCGCGACCTGTTCGGAACCGTCGAGCCCCGCGATCTCGCGGCCGCTCCTGTTGAGGTACAGCACTCTGCCGTCGAGCGAGCACATCATGATCAGGTCGCTGCTGTTTTCTACGAGGGACACGAGTTTCTGCTGTTCCTCTTCGGCGTGCTTTCGCTCGGTGATGTCGCGGACGATTCCCGTGAACGTCCTGCGGTCTCCGACGGCCGTTTCGCTGACCGCAAGATCCATGGGGAACGTGCTGCCATCCTTGCGACGTCCCTGGACTTCCCTTCCTCGGCCGATCAGTTGCGGATCACCGGATCGCAGGTAGGCCTTGATGAATGAATCATGGCTTTCGGCGTAGGGCGACGGCATGAGCATGCTCACGTTCTGCCCGATGACCTCGGCCGCCGTCCATCCGAACACTCGCTCGGCGGCCGCGTTGTATGATTCGACGATGCCCCGCTCGTCGATGGTGATGATGCCGTCGGCCGCGGTGTCGAGAATCGCCCGAGTCCTGGCCTCGTTTCTTTCCAGGGCTACGGTTCGGTCGTAGACAAGCTTCTCCAGGTTCTGGGCATAATCCTCCATCTTGTCGGCCATGTTGTTAAAGGCCTTCGCCAGAATCCCCACCTCGCCGGGCGCGTCTTCGCTTGCCCGATCCGACAGATCACCCTCGGCGATCGCGCTGGCCGTTTGTACCAGCCCGGCAATCGGCCTCACAAGCTGCCGGACCATGACGACGGTGATTGCCAAACCGACGCTGAGCAGCATCACCGTGATCGCGACGCTGTAGAACGCATCTTTCGCAAGAACCTGGTAAACGTCGTCCAGCGTGTACGCCAGGAGCACAAACCCGACGGGCTCCGACTCGCCGGGCTGCTTCGCCTCCTGATCGTCCAGACCTAGATCCAATTGCTGGCCCACCGGCCAAATCGGTACAAGGGCGAGACACTGTCTCGGCGTGCGAAACACGCGAAACGATTCGCGAGTGAGGTTGCCGCGAAAGGCCTGCGCCAGCCGCACCTGCGTTTCGAGGACAAACTGCGGCTTGGCCGCCGACTCGGCCAGCACCTTGCCCGTCTTGTCGAGTACTTGTGTCAGCTCGACGCAGTTACTGGTGGTCGCCGACTGGACGAGATGCTCGAGGGATTGCACGTCATTCAGGAGGACGTAGGGCTCGGCGCTCAGCCCGATGAAGCGCGCGTTCATCACTGCGTGATGTTCCACGGCCTCGATCGAGCTGGTGAAGTGCCGCCACATCAGCGCGGCGCAGACCGCTCCCACCGTGCCCAGCAGCAACAACGCCGCCAGCATGATCGCGCGGCCTTTCAACCCCACTGAACCGAGAAACGCCATCCGGGATGCCCCCGTTTCCCCTTGCCGACACGAGACCGGGGCGGCACACGGCTCCAGGGGTCCATCCTGCCAGAGTGGACAATGACAAGACCCCGGGCCTCGTGTGACGCACGATGCTCCGTCTCTGCATCGACCACTTGGCCCGGCATGTTTGGCCTGAAGGGCAAATACACAGGTCTCAGAATGCGCGCAGGCCCAGGAACTGCGCCGGTCAGCCGCAGCAGGAACGCGACAACGAGCGATAATGACTGCGGTCCGCCTGATGGGCACGGCCGGGCCGCAGTGGCACCGCAAGCTCCCGTGGTTCAATCCCGGCCGCCCGAGTCTTTAACGTCCGGAAACAACCCTTGGCATCGTCCCTGCATCACCGCTACAGTATGCCCCAAGGACCTGAGCAGAACCTGATTCTGAGGGTGTACCAATGAGCGATTCGCCCGTGGCACTGGTTACCGGGGCCGGACAGGGCATCGGCAGGGGCATCGCCCTGCGGCTGGCCCGCGAAGGCCATATCGTGGTGATCAACGACGTCGTTGCTGATCCGGCCAACACCGACCACGGAGCCTACGAGGTCAAGAGGACCATCGAGGCGGCCGGCGGGCGAGCCGAGGTTTTCAAGGCGGACATCGCCTCCGCCGAACAGCGTCTGGCGATGATCGAATTCATCGACCTGCAGTTTGGCCGGCTCGACCTGCTGGTTAACAACGCAGGCGTCGCCCCCAAGCAGCGAGTCGACATCCTCCAGGCCGGCGAGGAAACCTTCGACCGGCTCATCTCGATCAATCTCAAGGGGCCGTATTTTCTCACCCAGCTTGCAGCCAACCGGATGATTGCCTGGAAAAAGGCCGGTCGGATCACCACGCCACGGATTGTGTTCATCACGTCGATCTCGGCGTACACGTCGTCGCCGGCCCGGGGCGAATACTGCGTCTCCAAGGCCGGCCTCTCCATGGCTGTCCGGTTATACGCCGATCGTCTCGGCGAACACGGTATCCCGGTCATCGAGATACGTCCCGGCATCATCCAGACGCCGATGACCAGCGTGGTCAAGGACAAGTACGACAAGCTCATCGCCGAGGGTTTGCTGATCAACCGACGATGGGGCTTGCCGGAGGACGTCGCCGCCGTGGTTGCTGCGGTTGCCCGCGGCGATCTGGACTACTCCACCGGCGAGAGCATCGAGGTGAGCGGCGGATTCAACGTGCGGAGACTGTGAGAGACACCATGATTCCGAGAAGCAGTGCTGATTTGAACGGTCTGAGCATCCCCGTCTACTCGCTCAACACGGTGATCGTCGGCAGTGGCGCAGCCGGCCTCAACTGCGCCTGCCGGCTGTTCAGGGAACTTGAGGAGATGGGCATCGAGAATCCGGCCGATCACCTCGCCTTGGTCACTCGCGGAATCGGACTGGGCACCTCAAACAACTCCGGTTCCGACAAACAGACCTATTACAAAATGGGAACCGGCGGGGAGCCCGATCGTCCGACCGACTTCGCCGATACGCTGACGGCCGGAGGTTGCACTCACGCAGACGTCGCATTCATCGAAGGAGCCAACTCGCTCCGCGCTTTCTACAGGCTGGTCGACTTGGGTGTTCCTTTTCCCCACACCGCCGACGGCGTTTTCGTGGGTTACAAGACCGACCATGACCCGCGACAACGCGCGACTTCCGCCGGCCCGTGGACTTCGCGATTCATGGTCCGCAAGCTGCTCGCCGAACTGGAGCGCTACGGCATCCCCGTTTTCAATCGCCATCACATGCTCGCGGTCGTCACCGGACGGGAAGAAGGTCGACAGGCCGCCTGCGGCATTCTCTGCGTCGACCTCGCCCGCCAGAACGACGACAATCACGGCCTGGTGCTGTTCAACGCCCGCAATGTCGTGGCTGCCGGCGGCGGGCCCGGAGATTTGTACGAGATCTCCGTCTATCCCCCGGGACAGATGGGACCCTATGCCGCCCTGTTCGAGGCCGGCGCGGAGGCTCATAATCTCACTGAGTCGCAATTCGGCCTCGCCTCGCTGCGCCCGCGATGGAACCTCTCAGGAACCTATCAGCAGGTCATCCCCCGTTACTACAGCACCGACGCCGACGGCGAGGATGAGCAGGAGTTTCTTAACCCCTGGTTCGACTCCATGTCGACGCTCGCCACCGACATTTTCCTCAAGGGCTACCAGTGGCCCTTCGACCACGACAAGATCGCCAATTTCGGCTCGTCGCTGATCGATATCCTCGTTCAGAATGAGATGGTCAACCGCGGCCGCCGCGTCTTCATGGATTTCCGCGAGAACCCGCGTGCCACCCAAGGGCTTGAGGCCTTCAAGCTCGCCGACCTCAAGCCGGAGGCCCTCACTTACCTGCAGAAGTCCGGGGCCATACAAGCCACCCCGATCGAGCGGCTGGCACACATGAATCAGCCGAGCATCGATCTCTACCGACAGATGGGCGTCGACTTGTGGAAGGAACCGCTCGAAATCGGAGTCTGCTCGCAGCACTGCAACGGCGGTTTCGCGGTTGACGTCTGGTGGGAATCCACCGTACCTCATCTTTTCGTCATCGGTGAGCTGGCCGGCACGCACGGGGTCAAACGGCCCGGCGGCTCGGCGCTCAACGCCGGTCAGGTCGGCGGGACCCGGGCCGCTCAGCGCATCGCGCACGTCTACCACGGCGGTGGCCTGCCGCTGGACGAATTCGTTGGCCGTGCTCAAGCCGTCGTCCTTCGTTTTGTCACCGAGATCGGTCGCATTCGAGCGGCAGGTACCCAGACCTCGGACTGCGCCGAGGTTAAGAAACAGATTCAACGCCGCATGAGCCGATACGCCGGCATGGTCCGCTCGCTGGCCGGCGTGAGCAGGGCTCTGGAAGAAGCTCGCAGCCAGTGGCGCCAGATCCGAGATCACGGCTTGCGGCAGGAAACCGCCGGCTACGCCCAAGCCATCGAAGTCCGCGAGTTGGCCCTGGCACAACTGGGTTTCCTGGAAGCGATCCTTGCGTTGCTCAAGCGCGGCAGCGGCTCTCGCGGGTCGCACCTTGTGACCGACCCCAAAGGCGCCCTGCCGCATCCGAAGCTCGGGGATGAGTGGCGCTACATCCCCGAAAACCTTGCCCTCCGAAACGAGATCATGGGCGTGATTTACCATCCCGAAAACGACGCCTTCGAGACGCGCGTCAGCAAGCCCCACGGACGTCCTGAACGCGAATCCTGGTTCGAGAACACCTGGACCGAATACCGCCGTGCGACCATCTTCGTACGCGATCCGGGCGACCACCCCAGACCGTGCAAGATCTATCAGGAGTAACCGACACGAGCTCGCGGTCGGGGGCAACCTATGCGCCGGCCGCAGGCCGTTCACCCGCGGGAAGCCTTCGCCGGCCACTCAACCACACACAGGCACGCGGCGGCCTTGCGACCCTCGCAGCGTCAGATCAAGACCACTGAACATCCGGACGTTGCGGAGACGGCTCGTTGCGATATAGTGGGGCTCCGGTTTTGAGTCCGGACGAACCAAGTGCATCGGCGAGGAAACAGCCGTTGGCTTTCAAGCGTATCGTCGAATTGTCGTACCCGATCATCCCCGGCCAAGCGGGGCGCAAATTCGACGTCGAGAAGATCGACGCCGACGCCGTCGCCCCCGTTCCACGGCTGCCCGGCCAGTGGTACATCATGCACAACGTGGTCATGGTCAACCACCTCGGCACGCACATCGAGGTTCCCTACCACCTCCGCAAGGACGGCTTGGACCTGACCGAGTTCCCGGTGGAGAACACGATCGGAACGACCCGCCTGCTCGACGTAGGCCATCCGCCGCCCGGCCACGGCCTGACGCTCGAGGAGATCAAGAAGGCCGCGATCCTGGCCGGCGGCGTTCAGCAGGGCGAAATCGTGTTCCTGCGCACCGGCTGGGACAAGGCTTGGGGAACCGACGAGTACCTCAAGAGCCCCTGGGTACGTCCCGAAGCCCTGGCTTGGCTCGTCCGCCAAGGCATGGTCATGTTTGGAATTGATGCCGCCGGCGTCGAAGAGTTGAGCAACACGAAACACGAGTCGCATTACGCCCTCTTCGACCACAACGTCGCCCTGATCGAGAACCTCTGCAATCTGGATTCTCTCGGCAAGCGCAAGACGTTCATGAGCGTCTGCACGCCGATCGCGGTCAAAGGTCTCGAAGCGTTTCCGATTCGTGTACTGGGGATTCTCAACTATGGCCAATTCCAGGTTTGACGGCAAAGTGGTCATCGTAACCGGCGGGGCCCGCGGCATCGGCAGGGCCATCGTCGAATCATTTGCCCGCGAGGGAGCCAAGGTGGGCATCGGTCATTCCGGACGCTCGGAGGACGCCGCTCAGCAGATCATCCGAAACATCGGCAAGGATCGAGCCGTCTCACTGCCCGGCGACGTGGCCGATGCCGGGGCGGTCAAGGCCATCCTTGACAAGACGATCTCCACCTTCGGCCGCCTCGACATCCTCGTGAACAACGCGGGAATCTGCCCGTTTCGAGACGTTCTGGATGTGACCGTCGAGGAGTTCGATCGCGTTCAAGCGGTCAACACCCGCAGCATTTTCCTGATGTCCCAGGGTGCGGCCCGCTTCATGAAGGATCACGGCGGCGGGGTCATCGTCAATATCACCAGCATCAGCGGCGAGCGGTTCACCGATCCGCAGCAATTGGCCTATTGCACGAGCAAGGCGGCGGCCAACATGCTCACCCGTGGCCTGGCCGTCACCTTGGCCCCCTACGGGATCCGGGTCAACGCCGTGCTGCCCGGCACCATTCCCACCGACATCAACCAGGACGTCCTCGCCCGGCCGGGCGTTGCCGACGCCATCATCAGGCAGACGCCTCTCAAGTGCCTCGGTGAGTGCAGCGACGTCGCGGCGGCCACTCTGTTCCTGGCCGGCGACGAAGCCAAGTGGATCACAGGTACGCTCATGGTCGTCGATGGCGGCGTCATCGCATAGGTGTGCGCGACGAGATGAGGCAGGGCAGCGTCGAGGTCGCCGCCGCGACCAAGACCTGCCGTCTTTACTGAGACACCACCACCTGTGCGTTTCGCCGTTCGCGACGGAACAATGCCCATTCTCAGTTCTGCATTCGCCATTCTTCATTCTCCAGCATTGCCGTACGCAACGCTGGAGGCTACTACCGTACTTCCGGCAGCTTGGGGAACGCTTCAATCCAGCGACGCTGACCGCTGAGCATCTTGAAGAAGCAGAAGGCAAAGTAATCCATGTCGTCGATGTTGTTCGCGTCATAGAGCTCGGCCGACGTCTGAGCGATCGCATCGGCCACTTGGTTGAGGCGGGCGCTGCCGTCGACGTAGCCGGCAATGACCCCGCCGCGATGGGGCCACACTCCTCGCTGTTGCCGCTTGTCACGCTTCGAGATGAACATGCAGGACACCAGTGATTCCTGCTTGAGTGAGTCGAGGCGGGCGTGCAGCCGCTCTCCCTTGGGGTAACGGTCGATCTGCCCTGCAATCGCGTACATGTACCCGGTCGCGACACGCTCGACGCCGCCCCCGGCCGAGAAGTTCTGCCAACCTTCCGGGTAGATGTGCGGAAACTCCTTGTTCGACGGGCAGTAGAAGATCGCCGGATCCTTGATCTGCCGGCTGCCGTAGAGCACGCCCAGGTGAACATAACCTCTCGGGTTGTAATACTCCTGCCGGACGATCCAGGTAAGGCTGGCATTGAACCACGGCACGCTGAACGGGATTTGACCGGCGTACTGCATTGCGTACATGTGCACTCCGGTCATGATCTGCTTCTGGTTGCTCGCACACACCGACCGCCGGGCCTGCTCACGGGCCTTCGACAAGGCGGGGATCAGAATCCCCACCAGCAAGGCAATAATCGCGACGACCACCAGAACCTCAATAAGCGTGAAGGCTTTGACCCTCACTGGGCAACCTGGCAAACGTGAACCGCAAGCGAGTCTGTTGACGACTGCCACCTGCGACATGCTCGACTCCCCGTGTGCCCAAGAACCAACACGGCTCATCAACTTGGCGACTCTCGCCGGGACGAGAGTCTCTACGCCCCCTTGTCGACCAAACTTATTGTATTCTGTAAACAAGCGATTGGCAAGCCCGGCTCATTGCTCGCACAGGGCGCCTGTCTCCGAGTGACTGGCGGGTTCCGTACGCCCGGTGTCGTTGAAATCAGCCGCGATGTGCCAGTTGAACAAGCCATTGAGGAACTACTGCTTCTGGCAGAGCGCGCTTTGCACGAGGAAATCGAAGAACGCGTGCTCTATTTGCCGTTGTGATTGAGGTTGAGCGGAGTAGGACTCGATTGGGGCGCGGTCGTCTGAAACACCTTGGCAATCTCCAGCAGAAACAGTCGACGGATCGCGTCGTAGCCCCGGTCGTTGGGGTCCTCCAGGTTCATGTAATACCAGTAGTGAGGGTCAGCCCAGCGATAGTGGCGCCGCCACGGCTGCGTGCAGTAGATGCCATGGCCGAGAAACTCGCTGTGGATGTCCACCAGATGCACGTTCGGTCGCTGCCCGGCATGGCGGGCGATGATCTCGTTGTATGCCGCGAGAACCTTCATCGCGTCGGGCCAGGCGGGCAAACCGGCTCGCGTGGCGTCACCAACCCCGTCGGTCGGGTCGTAGATGTTGGCCAGAAAGATGTGACAGCCGCCCGGAAAGCACTGCTCGATCCGATCGAGCATGCTCTTGAGCCGCTCATCAAATGCCGCGATCCAGGGGCGGGCCTGCTCGAAAGTGGCGCCGTACATCGCCCCCTCCTGAGGGGGGCTGTGACCGTAATTGTGGATGATGTCGTTGCCGCCCGTGGTCATGACCACCAGGCCCAGTACCTCCGGCGGCTGCACCTCCAGGCGGGCAAGCTGGCTCGTCAGATGGTGGATGGACGTGCTTCCGGAGACCGCCAGCTCAAGCGATTTCAGATTCGGCAACACGCTGCCGAGACAGATCCCCTTCATCTCCGGGGACTCGTCGGCCGGGTTCGAGATCAGCATGTCGAAGTAGGAATGCCCCTCGGATGCCCCAAAACCGTCGGTGATGCTGTCGCCGATCCCCACCAGAAGAACCGGCCGCGACGTCCAGACGGCCTGGAACATCTCCCTCGGAACGACCGGCCCCGCCGGTCCCTCGCCGATCGGCAAGCTGAACCAGAAGTGCTTGACCGCAAATGCGGCAACAACGCAGACTGCCGCGATGACAAACAACCGCACCGGGCGGAGCCGCCTCCGGCTTTTGGGGACGGGAGTGGAGTCCTGACTCGTGGCGTTGTCTGCCATTCAAGTCCTCTTGGCTGATTGGCTGGAGAGATTCGCAGCCTCCTGCCGCCTGTGGATGATGCGCTTTGAGAGTCTATGAAGTCCACCTCGCTGCCTTGCCCCCCAGTCACACAAAGATCGTCGCAGGTCTGCAGGACTGGGGTATGTCTTTGACTCAACCTAACGCTGTTTTCGCGGCCAATATCGAGCAAGGGCTGGGACAGTTGTGCAGGATTCCGCCCAAACCCGATAGGTGGTTGAGTCGGATGCATACCCCAATTGCAGGAAACCCCTTGTGGGTCGGACGTCTCGCGCCGAATTCCTCCTTGGGCATTCATTGTGGTGCCGACGCCCTCGTCGGCACGTCTGACACATCGCTGGCCCCAGAATCCTTTCTGGGGCCTTCTAGTTGCCCCTGCTCCGCTGGCCCCAGAATCCCTTCTGGTGC
>DAOOIV010000098.1 GCA_035384605.1 Phycisphaerae bacterium | reverse complement strand
TTGAAGGGGGGTATGCTACCGGCAGATCGGACCGATGGGGTCTGAACGGTTACGGTAATTGTTTGCAGGTGGTTGCCTGCCACGAGCGGCGCGGCAAAACTGGCGATTACGACCAAGCATGCGAGGCCGCTGAGCACCGGGAACAAGAGCATCTCTTTATCGAGTTTGAGGACTTCCCAACTTGCCCGAGCGAGGTTAAGACCGTTGGTGATTCTGCCGGCCATATGTGCGCCTCCTTGCCACGGCGTTGTTCAGGGTCATCGCAGCCGCCAGGCGAAAACGGACCCCCACTCCATGTGTTGCACAACTGGCGGCGGGGCGGCCGTTCCCTCTGTCTTCAGCAAGCCGCAACAGCCCGCCATGGTCCCACACTATCCTACCAGCCAGTCCCTGTGCTGTGCCAGCCAGTCACGCACGGCCAGGAGGTGGTCCCAACTCGTCGTCGGCATGGCCATATCGGTCAGGCCGAGGATAAAGCGTTTTCCAGGATGGACTGTCTTGCGGAGGTCATCCAGGTGGGCCAACAGGGCGTCGATGGGCGCGCCGGGTTCCAGGAGCGTGGAAGGCAGGCCGCCCCAAATGGTGATGCGGTCTTTCCACACCTCGCGTGCCTGGGCGACCGTGCACGGCACCAGGGGATGGCAGGCAAAGCAGTCGGCGACGTCGAGATCGGCTTCGAGCATCAGTTCGAGCAAGCCGCTCATGTCGCCGTCGGCATGAAAAACGACCTTCTTGCCGTGAAGGTGCATTTCCCTGGTGAAGCGGCTCAGATAGTCCAGCCAGTGCTGCCGCCAGAGGGGCGGCGGCGTCATCTGCCGATCGAAATTGATGCCGTGCAGCAAGAGTCTGGCCGGCGAGGATGCGGCCACCTCCCACATTCTGACGTAGGCTTGATTGCCTGCCTCAACGGCTTCCAGGAAAACGTCCGGCCGGTCATGCAAGTCAAGGTATCCCTTCTCGTAGCCCGTCCACTCCTGAAGGACGTAGTGAAACGGAATTGCCCCAATGATGACCATGGGCATGCCTGCCCGGCCGATCTGGCGGTCGTATCGGTTGTACTCGTCGTACGTGGGGACGAACTCCATGTGTCGGAAAACCTCGGCCAGAGCGGCGTAATCTTTCCAGCTCTTGACCGGATACTCGATGAGGGTCGGATCGATGCCCGAGGTCTCGTCGCCCGGCCCGAATCTGGCGATCCGCCGCAAATCGCCGCGAGGGGTGCGGTATTCGGTGACAACCAGGTCGCCGTCGCGGTACAGCAGCTTTTCGACGGGCGGGCGGAACTCGATACGGCAGATCTTCGCGTAGCGAGCGGACCGGGCCAGGCCCAGGTAGTCCTCGATCTGTGCCAGCGACATGCCCGCAAGCTCGGCCGGCAGGCTGTTGCGGTGGATCCGGGCCTTGTACCAGCGGCTCATCCGGAAGACGGCCGGCAAATAACGCGGTTGCCGGCCGTCGATGATCAGCTCGATCTGCTCGCGCCAGTCAATGGACCGAGTGCCGCCCATTCTCGCTCAGTTTACCGGATCGAGATCTCGCACGGCAGGGCCAGCAGAACGTGTTCGCGGCCGAGCAGCTCGATGCGCAGGAGCGATCGGAGAACGAGCTTTGCTCGATCAGGGTCGAGGGCCTTGAGTGCCGGCAGCAATTCACGAGCGAATGGGAGTTTCAGAGTCCATGGTTCATCGATCGTGACGGCCACATCCACGCCTTCGTCGTCTTCCTCCTGGCCGGTAAGGCTGCGGATGAACAGATCCATGAAGTTCTTGGGTTCGGGCAGCACGCGCAGCTCATATTCATCTTCGCTGAGGTCGGCCAGTTTGGCGGCGTAGGAGACGGCGTCCTGGAGGCCGCCGAGCCGGTCGACCAGGCCGTTAGCTTCCGCCTGACGGCCGGTGAAGACCCGGCCGCCTGCCAGTTCGGAAAGATCCTTCTTCAGTTTGTTGCCACGACCGGCCATGACGCGGTCGGTGAACTCCTTGTAAATGTTCTCGAGATGCTCTCGCACGATGGCTCGCTGACGATCGTCGAAGCGGCGATTGGTGTTGAACAGGTCGGCGTTCTGGCCCATGGTTGTCTCGTGGAAGGTGATGCCGACCCAATCCCACAGCCCCTTGGTGACGATCTTGCCGGTCAGGACCCCGATCGAACCGGTGATGGTGCCGCGGTCAGCGAAAATGGCCCTCGCCCCGGCGGAGACGTAGTAACCGCCGCTCGCCGCCATGTCGCCCATCGAGACCACCAAGGGCTTTTCCTTTCCGAGTTCACTGGCCGCGCGCCAGATGATATCGCTGGCGGTTGCGGAACCGCCGGGCGAGTTGACGCGGAGAACGACCGCCTTGACGGACTTGTCTGAGGCCGCCCTGGCCAATGCGTGTCGCAGACTGGTGCTGCCCACGGTCCCGGCGTCGCCGAAGGGGCTTTGTTCCGTCCGGCCGGTGACGATCATGCCGTCCAGGTAGACCACGGCGACAGCGGGCTTGGCTGACGGTTTGCCTTTGGACGCGCTTTCTCCCAACAACTTGAAGATCGCGAAAGGACTCGACAGATCGAGCTGTGCCCTCTTGTCGGCGCCATAGTTCTGGACGAATCTGGCATCGTCGCCGTAGCGATCGCGCAAGGCGTCCACAAGCTCATCGGCATAAATGGCGTGGTCGACCAGTTTGGCTTCAAGGGCCTGCCGGGCGTTGAATGGTCCCTGGTCGATGAGCGAGCGAACCTTGTCAAACGGAATGTCCCGTCCTTGTGAAACCGTTTCAATCATTTGTTCGAAGAGGTCCTTGACCAGCCATTCGATCATCTGCCTGGCCTGTTCGGACGGTCCGGTTCGGGTGAACGGTTCGCCGGCGCCCTTGAACTCACCCATGTGCTCGATGTCGGCTTCAACGCCGATCTTATCCATGAGCCCCTTGAAGTAGGCCTGCTCGACATGCATGCCCATCAGGGCTATTTCTCCCGTGGGCACGATACTGATCCGTGATGCCGCGGTGGCCAGCAGGTAGACTGAGGGCGAGGCATCTTCGAGATAACAATACACATCCTTCTTGGCCGCCCGCAGCCCGAGGATCGCCTGGCGCAGCTCCTGCATCTGGCCCCATCCCAAGGCAAGATCGGATATGGAGAGGAGAACGGCCTTTACCTCATTATCCTTCTCGATCTTGCGAAACCGCTCGAGCAGCTTGAACAACGATTGCGGGGTCCGCAGGTCGAGGCTGACGGCCAATGTGGGGGGACCATCCTTGAGTTCACCGCGGAGGTTATAGACCGCAATGATTGCCGGCTTGGCCGGTTTGGTGGTTGCCGTCTTGGTAGCGTCCGCTTGAGTGCTGTCCACTTTCTTGTCAGCGACCGCCGGGGCGGCCACAATGGCAAGCAAAGCCAGTCCGACCAGCAGTCCGACAACCCGTTTCCTTCGTTGCATGGCATGTCTCTCCTGAAAGAGCCGATTCTTCACACCTATCCGTGTGGTCGGCGCAGGCCAGCGTTTGTTTCGCCGCCTGACGCGCGATCCGGCAATCCTCGTGGCAGGGTAGACTGTCGTTGCCGACCACACCAAGATTACCCTGATCACTCATTATCTCAGTTTTGCCAGATTTGGCCAGTCTGTGACTGCAACAACGTCTGACGAACAAACGTCGAGCCGCAGCAGCGAATGGAAACCGGAGAGCGGTGTCTATAAGTCATTTCCGCGCAACATAATACAACCGTGAAAGGCCGGCGTGGCTGCAAGGGTCACGGAATCAGGAGGAAACTAGGGAGAAACCGTCCGGTCGGTATCTTTTTGGAAATGCCGGGGATTCAGGCTGATGACCACAACGGCGGCCAAGGTGTGGAGCAGAGCCCAACGGGCGCCCCAGTGACTGGGCTGGTAGGGGTCGGCTCCCGACAGCCGGAAGAGAATCCAGGCCTCGACGAGCAGGAGCAGGCACAGAAACGCCTGGAGATTTCGGATTTGTGCGGGCAGCAATAGGAGCCACGCCGTCAGGACGATGATCGCTTCGCGGGCGAGGGGAAAGAGGGCGACACCGGTTGCGAAATCGGTGAGGTTGACGAACTGTGTCCATCGGATGCGAACGCCTTCGGCAGAGGATGCTAGTGCGGGCTTGCCCATTGGTCCCATGGTTTCGCCAAGGGGTGTTGAGACCCACATATGGGTGGAGGAGGCGACCAGTTGGGCCTCTCCGATCTTGGCTCGGATGAGTGCGGCGGCGACCACGGCCCGGCCGTCGCAGTCTTCCTTGCCCTGCTGGATGATTTCCGGCAGGGTGGGCAAATAGTCCACGACGCCCCACGAATCCCAGTCAAATGCATAAGGGATTCGGTGGTTCACAAACACCTGTACCTGTCTGAGCCACTGGGCGGGAGCCGAAGTTGTCACGCCACAGGCTGCCAGATGTTCGTCCAGATCGCGAAGCATGGGTTGCAGCATGGGCTCGGTGGGATCAGGGAGCTTGTCGATCTGCTTGAGGTTGCGCAGGTGGCGGCGGAGCAGGGAAGGATGGGGGTAGCAGACCGCGAACACGACGGCTGCAAAGACGATCCACTTGACGGGCCAGCGGATCCAGAAAGGAGCACGTTCCAGTCGCCGGCCGAGTATTGCCATGTCAACGATTCCTCAAGATGTGGCAGGTTGCGTGACTCCAAGGCGAATTCGAGGGATTCGCACCTCGAGTTGACGAACGTGTTGCGCACCGCCGGGCGACCAGACCGACAATTTGACGGTATACCGCCCCGGTTGGCTGTAGACGTGGGATGGTGTCAACTCGGCCGAGCTGCTGCCGTCGCCGAAATCCCATCTGATCCTTTTGGGCTCAAAGGACATTCTGGCCGCCAGGCTGATCGCCATGTCGTTTCTTGCGTCGTCGCGGACATGGACGCGAATCCACGGCTGTTGCCGGACGACCTCGGTGACGAAACGGAACACGGCTCCGGGATCGCGGCGATGGGCCCCCGGCTCTTCGATGGCCGTCAGGTTCAAATCATGGTCTTGCAGCCAAGTGACACAGGCTTCGGCCTTCTTCCTGCCGATGATGTCGCCGGTGCAATACAGGACTTGGATGGGTTGGTAGGGGTCCAGGAATGGCGCGCATGGATCGAGCCGATTCGCGTCGAAGGAGGGTTGTCGCACACAGATCGCACGCCAGATGTCGGGATGCCGAAGGCCGACATAGAGGGCAGGGAATGCCCCCGCTCCGGTGCCGGCGAGGAAGACGCGCGTTTCGTCGATGGTGTGGGCCCCACGAATGCTTCGGAGCGCCGAAAGGAGGAATCCTTCGTCCTCCGCAGTGATCTGCTCTGCCGAAGGCTTTTCGGCGCCGAGGCCCTTGCTCCGCTTGAGATCGGGAGCAGCCAGAAGGAATCCCTCTTTCTCCGCCAGTCGTTTCCATTCGTTGATTTGCCGACGGGCATTCTCGAACGGGCCGTCACTGTGGCAGACGATCACCAACGGCCATCGCTCCTGCGGGTCGTAGTGGCTCGGCAAATAGAGCAGATACGATCGCTGGAACAATGGGTCGCGGTTTTCAAGCAGTCGCCCGGGACCGGCTGGGCGGCCGGGCAATGTGCAGCCCCCGGAAAGCGGCAAGATTGCGAATGCCGTCATGAGGCAGGCTGTCGTCAACGCGCATTTATTGCCGTGCACGGCCGTTCCTCCTGGTGAGAGCGTGTTTTCGGTTTTCGGATTATCAGCTTTGAGCGGGATTTATCAACACGCCGGCCGCTTTGAGAGCTGTTGCTTCGATATTGGCAACAATTGTGAGAAAGCTCAAGTAGTCTCTTGAATCCGGCTCAAAAAAGGCTATCGTATCCGTTTAGCGAAACAGTGCGAGGGAAGCACGCGCGGCAAGCCTAATCGAGGGTCACTCACGTGGCAAAATCCAAGAGAGCGCCGGCATTGTTCGAGGTGATTGAACCTCGGCACTTGCAGGGCGGTTCAAGCAGATTCCCGCTTCCCAAGTGGTGGCGCGGAAGCAAAACCAGCAGTCCGAGCTATGCCCCGGCCGGCCGGTCGGAAGAGAAAACGGCCGATCGGGAGAAGATCATCAAGTTGGTGCCCCAATTCGACAGGCCGAGCAGCCAAGAGAAGTCGTCGGCGACTGCTTCGAGATCGCCTGTTGCGTCATCAACGCAGCTTCAGCCTTCGCCGCCGGTGACAACGGCCGCGGCCAGGTCTGAGGAACGCTCTACGGGCAGCGGAAGCGAGCGCGGCTCGGGCGTTACGGGCGGCAGGGCGCCTGTGGTTGGCGTGGATAGGGGAAGGATTCAGTTTTCACTGAATCCGCTCAGCCTGTGCGTCGCGTTCGGTGTTCTGCTTATCGCCGTGATCGGCGCTTATCAATTCGGGCGGGAGAATCGAGGCGCTCAGCCGAGGGTGGATGACATGCCGGCAGCTTTGACGGGAGGGGAGGGGGGCGCGATGGTGCCTGATGCCCGTGGACCGAGCAGCCCAGCCAGGGCTCGCGCCGAACTCACAAAGGGCGACGTGAGCCCGCCGGTACTGCTTCCTGCAGCAAGCGGTTCGGGAAAGAACGTATCTGCCGGTCAGTCAAACGCCGGTAGCGCCTCGGGAAGACCCCCCGTCACGGCTCCTGACGCCGGTTCAACCAGTGCGGGGGCGGCAGCGATTCCGACGTCGGTCCGCGTTAAGGGTCTCAACTATCTCTACATCGTACGGTTCAGACCGGAGCACCTGGAAGATGCTGTTCATGCTCATAAGTGGTTGGCCAGTAAGGGCATACAGACGGCCTTGGACAAGAGTGACGACTGGTTGTCCCTGGTGAGCGCGGACGGTTTCGACCTGAGCAGCGCGGATGACAAAGCCAAGCGATTGGCTCTGGAAGCCAAGCTCAAAGATCTGACTCCGGCTTACCGGCAGGACTGTCGGGCCGAGCAGCGGTTCCGATACTACGCGTTTGACAAGCCTGAATTGCGGAAACAGAAAGACTAAGGCGGACTGCCTTTTTGCGTGCCGCAACCCAAGCGCACCGCGATCCGGTAACATGCGCGCAAGCCGCACAGATGTCTGGCCGTAAGCTTCTAATGTCCCGCCGCATTTGCCCGCTTTGCTGAAAGGCCGCCGTATGGTATCCTAGCTTGTTCGTACTGACACCGGGCGAATGGGAGACCGAAGTGTATGTCGCTTGATCCATCATTGAAGGTTGCCGGCGGTCTAAGCCGCCATCGTAATGTCCTGACCCGCGACGAGCGCCTTGCAAAGCTCAGAGAAGCCGAGCGATGGGAGAAAGGCAAGAGCGTTTTCGGCCTGCCGAAGGTAGCCAATCGGAGTATCAAGGTCGGTAAGAAGGCCAAGAAGAAGGAAGAGGCTGCCCCAGGGACGACCGAGGCCTCCGCCAAGTCGTCCTGATCCAGTGCTCAGGCGGTTGTTCGGCGGTATTTCCCGTTACATCAGGTCGCATGAGCGGTCGTTGCCGACCGTGGTTCATTGTTGCGCCGCAGGCCTGTGCGGAACACGGTTGAGCCGCATGTCTTGGAGGGAAAGTGGGTGCCGGGCGCAAGCGGGTTCCCCTTCCTCTTGCCTGGGAGAGAGCTTCAGTCTTCAGGTTTGATCCCGGTGGATTCCGACAGGCTGGTGTATCGCCGGGATCCCAGGGCCATTTGTGGTGCGCCTTCTGGCCATACGGACAGTCCCACCCCGAAACTGTCTTCCAACCTGTCGAGTTGAAACGTCAGGGCGCTGTACCACCTCGGCCACTTCCGGATGAGGCTGATATCGAACATATCGGTGCGGTTCCGCTGGATGTCGTAGTAGGTGCGGACCGCTACACGGTACTTGGTGCTGATCCCGTAGTTGGCTCCGGCACCGATCAGGTCGGAGTCGGTGTCGTGGATTCGCCGGTATCCCACGAAGTAAGAGAAACGCGGCGAGCGCTCGACAGCATAGGAGAGATTGAACAGGTCCAAGTCGCCGTCGGTCAGGTCGAAATTGGAATCCGACAGGATGGTGGTCGTGTCGCTGATGCGGTACAGGAAGTCGGTGCGCACGTGATTGCGGGCGACACTGTTTTCCGGTCGCACGGCGTAGTACCGGCCGATCGGCAATTCGTAGAGCGGGCTGTTCCCGAATAGGTTGAGCTCGATATCCAGGACGATCCAATCCACCTTTCGCCATTCGCCCTCACCGCCCGGAGTTCGCGGTCCGCCGCGTTTGGTTTGCCATCGCTGTCGCAGGGCGATTGACGTGCCGTAGAAATCGTCGACGTCTTCGATGCCGTGGTCGAAAGGCGTCAGATCGTAGCTGTCGCGATTGCTGGCGCTGCCCCAAGCGGTTACCTCAGGCCTGATAACGTGCCGAACGCCGTTGATGTCGAAGAGTTCCGAAACGGCGTTCTCGAAGAGCTTCCAAAACTGAGTTCCCGCCCTCACGCCGGCCATGCCGAAGAGGCGGTCGACCGAGCCGCTTCGCGGGCTGCCGTCCCAATACCCCGCCCGAGCCGTGGCGAACGGGACGATGTTGAGGTTGATGCTCGTGAGCTTGATCGGCATGTCGACCTCGTTGCGCGTTTCGCCTCGGAAGGTGAGACGGGTGGACTCGGTGTTGTCAAACTCGCGGTTGTACTCGAACAACCGGCCTTCATCGCCACGATACCGGACGAAGCCGACATGTGATTCGTTGTAATAGTTGATGATATTGGCCAGCGGCTGACCCACCCAGTGGAAGCCCAAGTCGGGCAGGTGCTCGGTCTGGGTGAGGAAGTCGAGTATCCGCCATTGCGCGAGGGCGGTGAATGCCCAGTTGTTTTGCTGCTTCTTGAGATAGAGCAGCGTTTCCTGCTCTTTGCCTTCCTCAAACTCGGGTCGGAAGTACTCCTCGAGGAAATTGCGGTCGCTGATGTGCGAAGCTTCGAGGGTCAGCTCCCAGCCGTCGGGCAGAATCTGACGGTGTCGGATCAGGGCCCTGTCACGGTTGGGGTCTTCGACGGTGCCGTCGCGGAATGGTCCGAGATTATCATTACCGCGGTCGTAGATGTAGTAGCTGCGGATCAGGCCGTAGGCGTTCTCCAGCTCGTAGTCGAGGTCGATGCCGACGCCAGGGCCGCGTTTGCTGTAGTAGTCGAGGCGCAGGATGCCGTCCACGCCGTCGGGCTTCTCGATGCCGAGAAGATTGAACAGGTACCACTTTGACTCGAAGGTCGCCCCGAAGTCGTCGCTGTAGGCGGTCCGAACGTTATGGATGGAAGTCTCGCTCCGCCGGAAATCGCCGGCGACATAAGGCCAATAAGCGATCGGAATGCCTTCGAGGTTCAGGGTGGCATCCCGCATCTGGAACTTGCCGGCCTGGATGCCCGCGATTTGGCCGGATTGGTCGCGAAAAGCGGCGTCAGTCAGTTTCACCTCGCCGGCACCCAGATGCAGGTGCGGCGTATGGAACTCACTGGTGGTGATGATCGCGTTCTTGGCGACGAAGTCCGTAGTCGAAAGCTGCCGGACTTGCCGCGCCCGCACGTAAAGGGGAATGTCGCGGTCGGGGATGGTTGTCCACATGACGGCGTCAAGAATCAGCGCCCGGTCGTGCTCGAAGTCGTAATAGAGTTCCGTGGCTCGGATACGGCGGTCACCGCGGGAGAGAATGACGTTTCCCTGCAGATAGACACCCGAGACCTGCGCGCCAATGCCCTCGCCAAAGCCGAGCGACGCCGACAGTTGTTCGGGAGTCCGTCCGCTTCGCCCCGCGGGCACGGGCTGCAGACCGGGAGCGGCGGTGTCGGAAGGCTGGCCCGATGGCGGGCGAGCCAGGAAGAGGACCGCCGCATCGGTCTGAAGCTCCATCACTTCCTTGCTGTCGACGAGACCTTGCGAGACGTAGACATTGCCGATGACGGTGACAATGCCGGCTCGCTGGTCAACCTCGAGGTTATCGCCGTCGAAGTACACCGTCGGCCGGGGTTTGAGGGCAGCTGCCTGCTGGGGAGTCGGGGCGGAGATGACTTCCATCTCGGCAGGTTGAGTCACAGCACCCTCGGAAGTACGCATGGCACGACGGATTCTCGACGCATCTTGAAACAACTTGGTGTCTTCCGGCGACTCTGTCGTGTGGACGTCGTTATAGATCTCGACGGGCTTGCTGGCATTGAACGTCACGAAAAGAGTGGGCCCCGAGGTGATCGTGTCCGCGGAGTCTCGCACCTGTGCGTGGCGAGAGAGGAAGACCTCGTAGTGGTAGAAGCTCTGTCCCTCCCACTGACATCGCTGCATCCAGACAACGGCTTCCTGACTCTTAAGTTCCCTGGCACCGACGTGCAGCGAGAAATCACCGTGGAACTGCAAGACCTGGGTGCCGTCGGGCTCGGGGCGCAGATACACGTAGCCGGCGAAGATTTCGGGTTTGGCAAGGATAATCCCGGCCGGCAGGAGCGTGCTTTCCGCCTGGGCATCGTCAATCGGGAGAAGCGGGCGTGGCTGGCCATGCAGCGGAAACGCCGTCACCAGCCAGATCAACAGCACAGTCCCAACCAGTGAGGCGGTTCTTGCCAATGTGTCGGGCCTTTCCATGGTCAAGCAAGCCGCAGCGTGGGTTCGCTTGCTGCTATCTTCGGCCATCTCTGCGGGCACGATGTCCCCATGGGCGGGCATTATAAAGGTGAGTGAGGCGGCGTCAACGCGGCCGGACACTACATAGGCGCAAGTGTTGCGGGGACGCAGTGCAATGAGCGGTTTTGGGCCATCATCGGCAAGGCCGAATTCCCGCGCAGTCGCCTCCTGGTCAGGGGCGGCCGGAAGCGGTTATTTCTCGACTTGGAGGAAGAACGTACGGTAGCCGGCAATCGTCCTGACCCGCAGCCGGACGCCTCTTGCCAAGGCTTCCTGGCTGAGGGCTTGCTTCAGAGCTGCGACCGTTCTCACCTCTTTGCCTTGAACGCTGATGATGAGGCTGCCGGGGCGCATTCCCTGAGCATGGGCTTCCCCGATGGGGTCAACCTCGGTGATGACCAACAGATTCTTGACCTTGTCGTATTCCTCGTCCCAACCGTATTGCTTGGCAAGCTCCTCGTTGAGTGCCTCGACGGTGATGCCGATTGCGGCGATCTCGGCGGGACCAGATTTGCGGTCTTCTTTTTCGGTATCGCCTTCTTCGGTGCGTCGGCCGCCCCAGGTGAAGAAGTCCCGTGGCTGCTTCTCGATCGTGACCGGGATGGCGATTTCCTTGCCGTCGCGCCAGACCTTCAGGTCGACCTTGGTGCCCGGCGAGGTTTTGGTGACCATCATGGTGAGCTGCGTGGCTTCCTTGGTGGGCTTGCCGTCGTATGAGAGGATCACGTCGTCCATTTTCAGGCCCGCCTTGGCCGCGGGGGTGTCTTCAAAGACGTCCTCGACAAGCACGCCGTCGTCATGATCCAAGCCGAAGGTCTTGCCGAATCCCGGTCCGTAGGCGTCAAGGCTGACGATGCGCACCCCCAGATAGCCTCGAACGATTTCCTTGCCTTCCTTGAGGGATGGCAGGATTTCTTTGATCGTCTTGCTGGGGATGGCGAAGCCGACTCCCATGTATCCGCGGGTGAGACTGTTGGTTGCGATGGCGGTATTGATGCCGATCATCTCGCCGCGCATGTTGACCAGCGGGCCGCCGCTGTTGCCGGGATTGATGGCCGCATCAGTCTGGATGAGGTCTTCGTAGGGAATCTCGAGCAGGTGCGAGCGGCCCTTGGCGGAGATGATGCCCTGGGTGACGGTCTGATCGAGGCCAAAGGGGGAGCCGATCGCCAGAACCCAGTCGCCGACTTCCATTGCATCGCTGTCCCCAATGGTGATGGCGTGGAGTTTGTCCGCATTGATGCGCAGGAGGGCGAGGTCAGTCTTGTCATCACGGCCGACCACGTCGGCTTTTACCTTCCGGCCGTCGGGCAACCGGACGTCGATTCGCCCCTGGCCGTCTTCAACATCAGAGACGACATGGTTGTTGGTAATGATGTATCCGGCCTCCGCGTCGATGATCACGCCGCTGCCGGTGCCCTCGCGCGGGCGCTGGGGCAGGAGACGCGGATCCTGGAACTCCTCGAAAAACTCCCTGAAAGGCTCGGGGATCTGCTTGGGGTCAATCTGGGGTCTGCGGCCTCGACGTTCCGGCGGCTTGGCAGTCGTGGTGATGTGCACCACCGTCGGCTTCACCTGCTTGGCCACGAGCCTGAATGCCTGCGAAATCGCCTCGACCTTAGCCAGGTGCTCCTTGTCGGCCTCGCGCACGCCCTTCTCGACGGCATAGGCGACGCTCCCGATGATCTGCTCGTGGAAGTACATTCCGACCAGTACGAGGACGACCATCACGAGCAGGAAATGAAGCCACTTGTTGTTGGATTCGGCCATTGATATATGCCTCCTCGGTCTGCACCCTCAGATGGTATTCTGCAAGGGCATCAAACCGTAACACCCGGAAGGAATTGATGCCTCCGGCGGCCCTGAAGCCATCGTAGCGTCGCCCTAAGGTGGATCGCTTTCTTGCGAGCCGCAACCCAAGCACACTGCGATCCCGAAACATGCGCGCAGCTCGCACACATGTCCGACCGCAAGGTTCTGTATACTTAGACACACTGTCCGGCGCACGGTGTTAGTTATCGGCCGGTTTAATTCCTGAATGTACTGTAACACATGGCCGGGCAAGCTACTATGGGACTCAGTGCTGCCTGACGGATGGTCGTCTCAGGCGAGCTGCAAGCGGTACCAGCAGGGTTAGCAAGGACAGAAGTGTCAGTCCAATGCCTGCGCTCAGTCCCACAGGGCGGTATCGCCAGATAATCCGATGACGTCCGGGCGGGACGGCAACGCCTTGCACCAGGGCGTTGACCCGGTGTGGCCGAGACACCAGTCCATCAATCTCGACGGTCCAGCCGTCGTCGTAAGTCTCGTTGAAGACAAGAAAGGCAGCGACCGTGCTGCTTGTGTCAACCAGCAGTTCTTCGGCTGAGGGTCGCCGCCATTGGAGCGATGCGGCCGATCCTGGCGCCTCTGCAAACACGGGTTGTCCGAGGTCCTCGACTACCACATGGGTTGGGTCTTCAAGCTGGCTGGGTCGGGCCTGCAGGAGCTTGACGGCTTGCAGCAGGTCGGTCGCCGGCGTCACGCGCTTTGCCCAGAATAGCAGAGGACTGGCATTTCTCAACTCATAGAGCGAGATGTCACCCGGCAGATCGGTGACGTGGTTCCAGGGTGATCGGGCTTCAGTCGCCGCAGGCGCGGTTGAAATCGTTTGCGGGGGTGCCGCCGCGCGTCCGAATGCGGCATGGCTGACGGTCACAGGTTGACCATACTCCGCTTTGACCCTGACTCTGATCGGGCCGTAGGCTTGGTCGCACCGAAACTGGAAACGCATACGGCGAGGACCAACGGCAAGGTCCTCGGGCGTCAACATTCGGATTTCTTCGATCTGCTCGACGTTTTGGGTTTCCAGCCTGACGAACCAGCGGTTACTCTCTCCGGGGGTGGGAGTTGCGTCGATTTCAAGCTCATAAATTCCGGCCGACGGGATGTTGACGGGCCAGAGCAGGTCGTGACCTGCGCGGACCGGAACCGGTAGTTCGGTTCCGTCAATGAGGGAAAGGTTGGGCGCTGGGGCGTCCGGCCACAAGGCGGCCTCGACGAGTGCTCGCTCCTGTCTCGATCGTACCGCAATGAACCGCACCCCCAGCGATTTGAGAAGCCTGGGGTCGCGGAGCAGAGAAAGCATTTCCTGGCTCGATCCCCAGGGCATGAACCGCAGAAGCAGCCGGCTGGACAGCGGCCAGAGCGGCCCGTAGCCGTGGACCGTCGAAATGTCGCGCTGTACGTTTGTCTGGGGCCAGAGCATCTCGATGGGGCGATTGTAGTCGGCCGAAAACCGCGGAACGAGAAGCCGATGGCCGTCGTCCGGTTTTGTTGCTGCGATGGCGCGGGCCAGTTCCGGCGGGTTTTGCAGGTCCGACCGCTGGTATGTCCGGACATCCACATCGATGAAGGCGGCGACCGAGGCCGCGTCGACCATCATGACCAGAAACAAGAGCACGAGTTGGTGCGTGCGGCCACGATCGACCCATCGTAGCAAGAGGGCCCCGGTTGCGGCGGCAAGCAGGATGGGCCACCAGATAGCCGGGTTGCCGGGGCGAATGGCCGCCCGAAGTCCGCTGAAGAAGACGTCTGCGTTCCAGCGTCCCGCGAAGGCCGATTCCAGCGAGTTCACCTGCCATCGAGCCGTCACCATCAGCAGCACACAAATTGCGAAGGTGATGGGCAGGATGCGTTTCACCACATATCGGATTCCACCTGTCGCTTTATCGGCGGCTGGTTGTGATGACAATACGGCGGAGATGACCGCCGAAGCGAGAATCGGCATAGCCAGCGACCAGCCGAGGATCCATCGTGCCGGAACTCGAAGGCTGCGGTAAAGCGGGACGCGGAACAGCAACTTGGCCAGGGGGGTGAGCTCGCCGAGAGCCAGCAGCAGAACCACAAACGAGGCGATCCACCAGAAGAGGATTTCTCGATTCCATGGGCGCGAGGAGGCTCGCTGCAGCTCGGTACCCTGAGCTCGGAGCGAGGCCAGGCGAACCGACGGTCGTTGATGGCCCCGCAGCAGCCAATAAGACGCCAGCGCCAGAACCAGAATCAGGATGGTCCCGTACGCCGACTGCTCGCAAAAATGGGAGATGCCCCACCACGGCTGGTGCCAGAGGTTGGGAGTCCTGTTTCCGAAAAGCATCGGGAAGAGCAGCAGCAGGGCTGACAATGGCGTCCACGAGTTCTCGACGAATGTTGCGTACGAGGGGGTGGCCCGGCCGGTGGCCGACAGGTGCAGCAGTGTTGGCAGGAACTGAATGGCGGACACGAGAATGCCTGCGGCGACACCGAGCGGGAATTCCCACATCAGCCGAGGACGGCGCGGGCGGAGGACCACCAGCGCGTACCCGCTCAGCAAGGCCAGGCCAATGATAGTGACCTGAACATGTTGCACCAGCATTTGCGCGCCCAGGGCAAGCGCTGCACGAGCGAAGTGCTTGTAGCGGCCATCGGTCGAGAATCTCTGCCATTCGTAGAAGATGAGCGGGAGCCAGGCGGCGGCGTGATGGATCGTCAGGTGAGCGCGATGCGCGACGAGGTATCCGGTGATCTCGAAAGCAATCGCTCCGAACAAGGCCGCCTGCCAATACCGCCCCAGCGATCGCAGAAAACGATACATTCCCATTCCTGCAAGGGCAAAATGCAGGATGATAGTCACCGGATAGGCGACCAGCGGCGGCAAGACGGCGAAGAGCCAGGTAGGCGGATACCACAGGCCGCTTTGCGGGTCTGCCGCGATCGAGATTCCCATGCGGCTGAACGGGTTCCACAGAGGCCAGTCTCCCGCCGTGATCCGCTCACCGATGTACTGGCGGACGGGCAGGTAGTAAATGAGGTCGTCTTCAAGAGCCGAAACGCCACCCAACCTCCACGCACCGGCGAGAATAACGGCCGGCGAGAGAATGATCACCGAGCTGACCAATAGTCGCCTTTGCCACTCCCGAAGGGGCTGGGGGCTGTTGGTTGGTAATTCGAGCGATGCCATCGCATTCGATCATGCTGTGCGCGTTGACCGTCGTCAAGAAGGACAACTTGTGTCGTGGCTTGCATCAGGCGAGAATGACTTTTGAACGAGTGCTCCAGGCTCGATGTCAAAGGCAGAGGGGCTGGATGGCAGGTGTCTGCCGTCATCGTGACGGTCAAGCGCCTGTAGGCTCAGCCTTGTTACGGAGAGCGTCTTCATGGACTCAGACGACGAGACGGTCAAGGGCGTGATTCTGACGGCTCGAATCATCAGCGGCGCCATGATCGCGGGGGTGGCCACGTTTGGAGTGGTCGTGCTGCTTTTGGGAAACGTTGTGGCTTCTCAGCCCTCGCTCGGCGGGCTCTTTATGGGCATTCTCGGCCTGATTGCTCCGGCCTTTCTGGTTGCTTATGTGGTACTCAGGGGTGTGATGGTCAGAGCTGCCAGGTCACAGTGCGAGCAAAGCGGCGGGGTGGGAATGTCGCTCGAAGCGCTGGCACGCGCGTACGCCCCGCTGGTCATCATTCGGGCGGCCATGGCCGAGGGAGTTGGCTTGGCCGGCCTGGTTTTCCTGCTGATCACCGGGCAGAAGCTTCTGTGGGTTGCTCCGGTTGTCGCGATCATCATTCTTGTTGCCGCGCTGCCGAGCCGAAGTCGGTTCGACTCGTTCGTGCAGGAGGTGACCGGGACGAACCCCTACCTCGGCTGATGCCTTGTCACGCGCGGAACAATGGCTCCGTGCGTCCCCGGAGTCCATCCGCCAGGCACTCCCTGAGAAAGACCTGTCCAACCGGGTTGTCATCTCTGGCTCAGCCTTTGCCACAACCACATGCCGAGTGTAAGGATGACCGACAGGACGATGCAGGAGACGATGGGGAAATAGAAGTGGACGTTTTCCGATTCATAGTGGATGTCGCCGGGCAGGCCGCGGAAGCCAAGTCGGCCGAGCGCCCAGATGGCCGCGCCGATGACCACCATCACGATGCCCAAAACGATGATCAGTTTGCCCATCGGGATCATGAGATAACCTCGCGCACGTCCATTATCGTTGTCTGGTGCGGAACCTGCCAGAGGCGCCGTCTTTGGGTCGCTTGCGCCTTCCGGGCCCCGCGGCGGCAGTCATATCGAGCTTTCTGGAAGCGTAAACCACGCGACGGTATGATCTTGCCGTGCGAAACGGCGAGACTCCCGACAGCATGAGGGCTTTGACGTACTCGGTTCGCCCGGTGCAATGGACCGTGTGCAAGGTGATGGGCTGGCTGTGGCCGTCGGTGTTCTGGTCGCGGCTGTCGGGTTTGCGGCTGAGTGAGGTGCCGGTGCCGACGCTGCCCGGTCCGCGCTGGGTGCGGCTGAAGACGATCTTGGGCGGAATCTGCGGAACGGATTTTTCGGGCATCATGCAGCGGGGGCACCCGGCGTCGATCCTGCAGGCGTTTTCGAGCTTTCCGGCCTTGCTGGGCCATGAGAATGTTGCTCTCGTGGATGCGGTCGGCCCGGCGGTGAGCGACTGGAAACCCGGCGACCGGGTGGTCGTCGAGCCGACACTCTCGTGCGTGCCTCGCGGCATCGATCCGGTGTGCCGAAATTGTGCGGCCGGGCGATTCACTTTGTGTGAAAACTTCCGGGCCGGTCCGCTGCCTGTGGGTTCGATGATTGGTTGGAACTGTTTCACGGGCGGCAGTTGGGGACCGTTTTTTGTCGCCCACGAGTCGCAACTCCACCGGGTACCGGATGAGATCGACGACCGGATTGCGGTGTTGATCGACCCGATGGCAGGAGCCCTGCACGCGGTATTGCGACGCAAGCCATGGGAACATGAGACGACTCTGATCGTTGGTGACGGCCTGCTGGCGATGGGCGTAGCGGCCTGCATTCGAGCTCTCGGCAGCCGCTGTCGCCTTCTTGCGATCGGCCTTTGGGAAACACTGCGGGAAACGATGCAGCGGTTCGGCGTCGATGAGTTTATCGCGGTCGGCGGGCGTAATACGCAGGCCGCGCGGTACGGGAAGGTCGCCGCTCGCGTGGGGGGCAAGTTGGTGGCGACCAAGTTCGGTCACCAGGCGTTCATCGGCGGTGTCGACCTGGTCTATGACTGTGTGGGTACGGGGCAGACGCTGACGGATTCGATGAAATATGCGCGCTCCGGCGGGACGGTCGTAGAAGTGGGGACTTCGCAGATCTCGCTGGTGGACACGGCGCCGTTGTGGTTTGACGAGCTGACCCTCATGGGCACGAACGGTCGGGCGATCGAGCAGTACGATGGTCGGACGATGCATACCTACGAGATCGTGATCGAGTTGATCCGCGAGCGAAAGCTCGACCTGTCCGGGTTGCTGACGCATCGTTTCCGGATCGACCAGTATCGGCAAGCGATGGCTGCGCTGGCCGATCGAGCGAGAAGCGGGGCAATCAAGGTGGCGTTCGAGCATCCATGAGAGCGAGCGATTCGTTTTGTGTCCGGAGACTGCATGGATCTGGCCGCGCGTGAGTACCGACGCATCCTGATCATCAAGCCGAGTTCATTCGGCGATGTGATCCATGCCATGCCGGTGTTGCACGGCCTGCGAACGCGATTTCCGCGCGCCCGGATCAGTTGGTTGGTGGCCCATAGCTGCGCCGGGTTGTTGGAAGGTCACCCCGACCTGGATGAGGTCATTCGCTTTGACCGCAAGCGGTACGGTCGGATTGGCAAGGGACTGACGCCGACGATTGAGTTTGTTCGCTTTCTGGGCGACCTGCACCGTCGGTCCTTCGACCTGGTTCTCGACCTGCAAGGTCTGTTTCGCAGCGCCTTCTTGACTCTTGCGGCGGGTGCGCAAGTGACGCTCGGGTTCGCCAACGCCCGGGAGTTTGCACCGCTTTTCTATGGTCGCCGAATCACGGTGCCGGACCCTGAGATGCACGCGGTCGACCGGAATTACCTTTTTTCCCGTGCACTCGGTTTTGCTGATCTTCCAGTGTCATTCAACATGCCTGTTCGCTCCGAGGCAGCGGCGGCCGTGGCAACCGTCCTGGCGGATCACGGCATCGCGCGGGGTCATCCCTACGCTCTGATGGGGCCCGGAACCCGCTGGGAGACCAAGCGCTGGCCGGCTGAAGCGTTTGCCGAGGTGGCCAGGCGGGTCCGCGCGGAATTGGGCCTGCCGGTCGTCTTGATCGGCATGGAGGATGAAGCCGGCGTGGCTTGGCAGGTCGAACAGGCCGCCGGAGAAGGGATTGTGAACCTGGCCGGGCGGACAAAGCTGCCCGAATTGATCGCCTTGGTTGCCGGGGCGGCGCTCTGCGTCATGCATGATTCGGGACCGATGCACCTGGCTACGGCTCTGGACCGTCCGATGGTTGCCATCTACGGGCCGACCAGTCCGCGGCGCACCGGTCCGTACCGTCGTCCGGAGGCGATCGTCCGGTTGGACCTGCCGTGCTCGCCCTGCTACATCAAACGCGTGGCGGACTGCCCCTACGATCACCGCTGCATGCGGAAGTTGCCTCCGGATACTCTGATGGACAGACTCCGGTTATCATATCCGCCGGGAGTGAACGATAGGTGAGAAGAATGTCCGTCACGGTGCTGCCGGTTTTGCTGCTGGCTTTGACGGCCGAGGGCCAGGTTTCGCGCGCAACGCCGGTAACGCCGGTGCTGGTCACCTCGTCGGGCGAGTATGACGCTGAACGCCAACTTGTGACTCTGGGGGTCGGGCGCGACGAGGGGGTCGGTGTCGGCGATCACTTCTGGCTTTTCCATCAGGAGAATATCACGGGGACCGGAACCGTCTACCTCGTGTCGGGGACGCAATCCGTAGGCAGGCTGGCTTTCACGAGCAGGAACGTGGGCGCCAAGCAGTCGGCCGTGGTTCTTGTCGGGGCCTCTTTAACGGCCTTACGGCCGCAGGTCAGCTCTGAGGTGCCGATCCGCTCACGGGTGGTTCGTGTGCCGCCGGCGAGGCGCACGGCTTGGCTTGACTTCGGCCGGCGGTCGGGCCTTCAGGAGGGCGATCCCGTGGTCATCCGGCGATTCAACCTTCCGATTGCCCGCGGGCAGCTTGAGATCGTCGAGGATGAGGTTTCGCTGGCGGCACTGCATCCGCTCGTCGGCAACGCATTGCCCGAGCCGGGCGACGATGCCGAGATCTGGCCGCCGCCGGGCGTGGATCTGCAGGTGCGACTCAAGAGCACGATTCTCGATGTCGAGCGGTCCTCAGAGGGACCGGTGATCACGTTTGTTGGAACGGCCGCCGATGGCATCGTGGAGAACAGGCTGGTTGACATCTTCCGCAAGGAGCAGTTCCTCGGCGTTGCGGCGGTTCGGGAGGTTTATGAGCCGCTGAGCCGGGCTTTGGTCATGGAGCCGGCCACGCGCGGCATGCCTGAGGTGGGCGACACGGCGTTGGTGCGTCTGCGGCCCGGGCAACCTCCCAAGCCGCTGACCGCCGTCGTGTTCAAGGTCGCGGGCGACTATTGCCTTATCGCCGCGGGCGAAAGCGACGGCGTTCAACAGAATGAGAAGTTTGTCGTTCGCGGCCCGATCCCC
>DAOOIV010000097.1 GCA_035384605.1 Phycisphaerae bacterium | reverse complement strand
CCAGCATCAGCGGCACCTCGGCCAAGGCGTGGTATCTGCTGGCCGACCCCGACGATCTGCCGGTTATCGAGGTGGCCTTCCTTAACGGGCAGCAGACCCCGACGGTGGAGCGAGCGGACGCCGACTTCAACGTCCTGGGCATTCAGTTCCGCGGGTATTTCGACTTCGGCGTTGCCCTCCAGGACTACCGGGCAGGCGTGAAGATGAAGGGCGAGGCATAAGCCTCGCAGTCATAGGAGCAAACCGACATGGCAACGTTCATTCACGATGGAAGTAGCATCGACTACACCCCCGGCTCGGCCGTGACGGCGGGCGCGGTCGTCATCCAGGGCGAACTGGTCGGCGTGGCCAAGGTGGATATTCCGGCCAACACTCTTGGGGCGCTGGCCGTTGATGGCATCTTCGACTTCCCCAAGGCGACCGGCTCGGCCATTTCCGTCGGGGCTTTGTGTTATTGGGACGCGACCAACCAGCGGGCAACGACCACGGCCTCGGGCAACAAGCTGATCGGCAAGTGCGTCAAGGCCGCCGCGGATACGGATACGACCGTCCGCGTGCGGATGTCGCAGTGAGGATGGACAGAGATGACCGCGAGCTTCGTGCATGAGGGTGCTTCAATTGACTACACGCCGGCGACCGACCTGGCCGCCGGCGAGGTGGTCTCTATCGTCACGCCGGACGGCGGTGGGTTCATTGGCGTCGCGCCGCGACCGGTGCCGGCCGGCGTGAAGGGTGCCCTCGCCGTCGAGGGCGTGTTCCAGTTGCCCAAAGCGGCCGAAGACCTGGTCGCCGGACAAAAGGTCTACTGGGACGCCCTCCAACAGAAGATCGTCGCCTCGCCAACCCTGCTGGGTTGCGCGGGCAATCCCGTGGTCAACGGGCGCTTCCTTGCCGGCAGCGCCAACTGGACCACCTGGACCGAGCGCGGCAGCGCCTCGCGGGACTTCAACTCACCTTTGGTGCCGGCCGGTGGTAAAGCGCCTGGCCTGCGTATCTGGCAGACCGGCAACTTCAACGGCGGCGTCTACCAGGCGGTGACGCTGACGCCGGGCCGGGCTTACACGTTGCGTGTCCTGTGTCGCGACCTGGCTTCGACCGTGGACGCTGCCTGGGCGGAAGTGCTGATCGGCACTCCCGTGCCGGTCAACGGCCAGGACTACGCCGGCGGTTCGGGGGGAAGGCTGCTTCTGGCCAAGTGGGACACATACGTCGGCGCGCGATGGAACGGCGATCAGGCCAGCGCTTCCGTGGCCCAGTCGCTCACGTTCACCGCGACCGCGGCGACGATGTACCTGGTCCTCAAGGTAGGCCAGAACACCTCGCCCACGGCGGTGGTCGATGTGTCCTTCGATGACGTGGCCCTGTGCGAGTCGCCTGGTTCCCCGGCGGTCCGTACGCCCATCGGCGTGGTGATCGCGGACGCGCCCAGCGCCGAAACGACGGTCCTGGTCAGACTGCGGTGGTTTTAGATGTCGGGCCTGCTGGAGAAAGGATCGAACTGGCTGGAAGACCAGCGTCACACGCACCTGACGCGGACGGTGGTTTACCAGCGCGGCGGCGAATCAGTCGAATTGGCCGCGACAGTGGGTCGGACGGTCTTCGAGCAGGCGGATGAGTTCGGCGTGATTCATCGGACCGAATCGCGCGACTTCCTGGTGCGGGAAGCGGACCTCGTGCTGGCGGGCAGTCAGACGCTGCCAAAGGCCGGCGACAGGATCAGAGAGCCAGCCGGTGATCAGACGTTCGTCTATGAGGTCATGGCTCCGGGCGCCGAACCGCCGTGGCGGTACAGCGATGCGTACCGGCGGACGCTGAGGATTCACACGAAGCATGTAGCGACGGAGTAACCGCACGTGGAGAACTGGATGATTCAACCCGTGGTGCAGTACGGCTTCCTGGGCTTCTCCGTGGTCCTGCTGGGCGTGGTGATCTGGCTCATTCGCCAGTTGCTGGAGGTGCTGGAGGCGAACAACCGGATTATCGCGGCCAACACCGAGGCGATTCGCGACCTCACCAACACAACCAGCGATCTGCTGAACCTGAATCGCTCGCTGCATGACAAGATCATCTCGCGGCCATGCATTGCCCGGGAGGAAGTGTGAGATGAGCGTCATCACGCAGATCGCCGATGCCGTCGTGACCAGCCTGAATGGCGGCTCGTTCAGCCAGTCGTTTACCGCACAGCGGCGGTATCAGCCGTCGTTCGCCCTGGCTGAGATGGAGACGCTCCGCGTCACCGTCGTGCCGAAATCGGTGTCGATCACCAATGCCACCCGCGACAGCGGCTTTTTCGATTGCGCCATCGACATCGGCGTGCAGAAGAAGGTCAACCCAGAAGACCAGGCCGAGGCGGATGCGCTCTTGGGCCTCGTCGATGAACTCATGACCCATCTGCGGGGCCGGCGGTTGGACGATGCGCCCGAAGCGGCCTGGTTGAGCCCGACGCACGATCCGATCTTCGCGGCCGAGCATCTGGACTCCAAGCATGTGCTGACGAGCGTACTGACCGTGGCGTACCGCGTGCAGCGGTAGAAACACGCCGGACGTTGGGGCCGGCGAGATCAGGAGAAGGTTATGGCTATCAAACTGGGCATGGAAGCCAAGCTCTACTACGGGCCGGCCGGATCGACGGCCAACACCGAACTGAACAACGTCAAGGATGTGACCTTGAATCTGGAGACGGGCGAGGCGGATGTCACCACGCGCGGCAACCAGGGCTGGCGGGCGACGGTGGCCACGCTCAAGAGCGGCACCGTTGAGTTCGAGATGATCTGGGATACCGGCAACGCGGGCTTCACCGCGATCAAGAACGCCTACTTCAACAACACGTCAATCGCCCTGGCGATTCTCGATGGCCCCAACGGCGAAGGCCTCGACGCGGACTTCTCGATCACCAACTTCAGCCGCAACGAGCCGCTGGAAGAAGCGATCACCGTCAGCGTGACCGCCAAGCCGACCTATTCGACCCGGGCACCGACCTGGAAGACCGCAGGAGGAACGTAATCCATGCGAACCTTTACCGACAATGCCGGCCGGACTTGGACCATCGTTATCAACGTCGGTGCGATCAAGCGCGTGCGCGGGCTGCTGGAGGTGGACCTGCTCGAAGTCGTCGATGGCAAGCTGATCGAGCGGTTCATCCGCGATCCTGTGCTGCTGTGCGATGTGGTCTACGCGGCGTGCAAGCCGGAAGCGGATGCCAAGGGTGTCAGCGACGAGGAGTTCGGCAAGGCGATGGCCGGCGACGCCATCGAGCACGCGACGAAGGCACTGCTGGAGGAACTCGTGGGTTTTTCCCCGAGCCCGAGAGATCGGGCGAATCTCCAGCGGGTGCTCGAAGCGACGTGGACGGCGATGGATCGAGCGAGAGACGTGGTCGAAGCGCGACTGACCAACGGCGAACTCGACCGGGTGGTCGAGCAAGCGCTGGCGACTGCCACGAACTCATCTGGCGGTGCGCCGGCATAGTCGGCGTCGAGCCCGAGCGGCTGACGCTCCGCGAATTGCTGGCGATGGCCGAGGCCCGCATGAAGGACGACTGGTCGCGGACCAGCTCGCTGATGGCCCTGCTGGCTAACTGCCATCGCGACCCGAAGAAAACGCCGCCGTATCGGCCGAGTGACTTCGATCCGTTCGTCAAGCGCAGTCAACCGCCCATGGTGGGCGTCGAGATTCTCAAAGACGTGTTTGTGCATGGACGTATTCCCAAGCAGGAGGCTCACACATGAAGAACGTAGCATTCGCGGAGTTCTCAATCATCGGTCTGATCCACGCGGCGCTGGTCGGCTGCGCCAGCCTGAATCCCCAGCCGCCCATTGAGGCGTTCGCCAACAAGCTGGCGGACGAGGCGATCATCCCGGCGGTGCGCGAGGGGCTCGCGCAGGGTGTCGAGCAACTTTCCATCCAAGCCGGCGCGCAAGGCATCAACCCGACCTACGCGGTGATGTTCGAGGGCAAGTGGGTGGTGGGCATTGAAGGCCGGGCGACCGTCGGCGTCGAAGGTGTGGCGGGGCAGATTCAGGTCTCCAGCACCAGCAACGAGGAGACGGAAACGAGCCCGCACGCCACAGGCGGAGGCTCGGCCACGCAGCCGGCCAATCGGGAGGAGCCGTGAGCAAACGGCATCGCGGGACATGGTTCGCGTGCGTGTGCGGCGTGCTGCTCGCAGGTTGCACACTGCACGTGCATCTGGGCGGCAAATACTACCTGAACGACCCGGCCAAGGATGAGCCGGGGTTTGTATTGGAGGCACAACCTCATGCTGACGTGGCTGGACGGCAAGAAGACACTCATCGGCAGCCTGCTTCTCAGCCTGCTGGGCGCGGTCTGGAGTTTGGACGTATTGATTGACGGCGCGGCCAACTGGCTCACCGAGCAGCAGTACGTCGCCATCGGCACCACCATCGCCGGCCTGACCGGTGCGGCCATGCGGTTGGCCGTCGGCAAGGTCGAGAAGAATGGCAAGACGGAATGATCGACCTGCGGATCAAAGAACTGTTCTTCGACCGGCCAATGGTCGCGCGGGCGGTGAACAAAGCCAAGCGTGGGGTGCTGTCGCGCGCGGGCGCGTTCATTCGTCAAGCCGCCCGCACAAGCATCCGCAAGCGCCAAGGAACATCGTCGCCGGGCAGTCCGCCTTACTCGCACACCGGCCTGCTGCGCCGGTTCATCCTGTTCGGCTACGACCGTGGCACCGATTCGGTCGTGGTCGGACCGGTGAGGCTCAATAAACCGGGCGAAGCACCGCGCGTGCTGGAGTTGGGCGGCACGACGGTCATCGAACAACGCGTGCGCGGTCGCCGCGTCCGCGCGCGGGCTCGTATTCAAAGGCGACCCTACATGGGTCCGGCAATGGAGAAGGAACTGCCGAAGTTCCCGGCGTTGTGGCGGAACAGTATTCGGCCAGGGTGAGCAATGGCCAGCACACAGGGCATTCGAGCCGGTCGAGCATTCGTCGAACTCGGCGTGAGCGACAAGCTCACCGCCGGGTTGCGTCGGGCGCAGCGGCAATTGCGGGCCTTCGGCGAGGGGTTGCGCTCCATCGGCACGCGCATGACCGCCGTGGCCGCCTCAGTGCTCGCACCACTCGGGGCAACGGTCAAATACTTTTCCAGCGCCGGCGACACGCTGAACAAGATGGCGGCCCGGACGGGCGTCAGCAGCGAGGCGCTCTCGGAACTGGGATTTGCCGCTGAGCAATCCGGCGCGGACCTGGAAACGCTCGAACTCGGCCTGCGCCGGATGCAGAAGGTGATCGGTGATGCGGCTGACGGCTCGGCCTCCGCGGGCGACACACTCGGCAAGCTGGGGCTGACGCTGGCAAAGCTCCAGGGCCTGGCTCCCGAGCAACAGTTTGCCCTCATCGCTGACCGGCTCAGTCAGATTCAAGACCCGACCTTGCGTGCAGCGTCCGCGATGGAAGTCTTTGGCCGGTCGGGAACGCAGTTGCTCCCGCTGATGCAGGATGGGGCCAGAGGCATCGGGCAACTGCGGGAGCAGGCCCGCGCGCTCGGCCTGACTGTCTCGACGGGGACGGCCCAGGATGCCGCCGTACTCAACGATACGCTGAACATCCTGTGGCGCGTCGTGAAACAGGGCGCGTTCGTGGTCGGCTCGGTATTGGCCCCAGCGGTGGTCGAGCTATCAAACACCATCACCCGAACAGTTGTTTCTGTCACCAACTGGATCAGCCAGAACAAGGCGGTGGTGGTCACCGTCGCCAAGGTCGCAGCGACCGTCGCCGCCGCCGGCGTGGCCATCATCGGCCTGAGTTGGGTGGTGTCCGGCATGGCCGCGGCACTAGGTGGACTGGCCGCCGTCGCATCGGGAGTTGGAACCGTTCTGGGCGTGGTCGGCTCCGCGCTCACGGCCTTGCTCTCGCCGATTGGCTTGGTCATCGCGGCGGTCGCGGCCCTTGGTGCGGCGGTCTTCATTTACAGCGGCGCGGCCGGCAAAGCCCTTGAGTGGCTGCGCGAGCAGTTCGGTCGGCTTCATGCTTTCGTGTCCAGGGTGGTGACCGGCATGTCCGACGCCTTGGCCGCCGGCGACGTAGCCTTGGCCGCGCGCATCCTGTGGCTGGCCCTCAAGCTCGCCTGGCAAGAAGGCGTGGCCGCCCTGAACCGCACATGGCTTGCGGTCAAGCGGTTTATGCTCACGCAGGCCCAGCAGATGTGGACCGGCGTGTTGAGCGGCGCGGAGTTCGTCTGGCACGGACTGAAGGTCGGCTGGATCGAGGCCACGGCGTTCATCTCGCGGACCTGGAAGCGGTTCACCAGCTTCCTGGAGGTGACCTGGGCCACGATCAAGAACGTTGCGACCAAGACGCTGAATCACATTAAGGGCCTGTTCGACGAGACGTTCGACGTGGATGCGGCCAACCTTGTGGCCGACCAGGCGCTCGTGGCCGCCGAGCAGCGGATCGAGCAGGACAAGGACGCCCAACTCGGCCAACTTCAGCGCGAAGGCCAGCAGAAACGCGAAGCCGAGCAGCAGCGCCACGAATCCCGCCTGCGCGGCATCATCGAGGCCGAGGATGAAGCGCTGGCCGAACTCGACCAGGCCACAGACAGTCAACTCGATCAGACGCGGCAGCAACTCGACGACGCCCGCCGGCAGTTGGCCGATGCCCTGGCCGAGGCGAAACAGAAACGCGAGCAGATCGAGGCCGAAGACAAGGCCCCGCAAGCCGGCCCGCGCGGTCTGCTCGACGGGCTGGCCGATCGCCTGGAAGGACTCGGCGACGTGATTGCCAACAAGATTACCGTCACCGGCACGTTCAACCCGGTAGCGGTCCAAGGCCTGGCCGCCGGCAACGACGCCGCCCAGCGCACGGCCACCGCGAGCGAGCAGACGGCCAAACACACCAAGCGTCTCGCGGATGCGGCGGTCACCGGCGGGCTGACGTTCGCCTGATAAGGAGGCACCGTGCCGATCACCGTTGAAGAACGATTCGAGAGCCGGCAGGTCACGATGGGCACCAACCCCTCGGCTGAGCTGCGCTACAACATTCGCGGCACGAACGACGACGTGGCCGCGCGGGTCGCGCTCGAAGCGGCCAGCCCGTTGGTCTATGATTTCTACGGCAACGGTTTGTGGGTCATCCCACGCGAGAGCGCCTCGGTGGAGCCGGTGGCCAACGACATTTGGGAGGGCATCGTTCGCTACGGCATCGTGCCCCAGGAAAACGAATCGACGTTCTCGTTCGACACCGGCGGCGGGACGACGCACATCACCCAGTCGCTGGAGACGGTCGCAGCCTATGGCGCGGTCGGCACGCCGCCGAACTTCGGTGGGGCCATCGGGGTGACCGACGACAACGTCGAGGGTGTGGACATCACCGTCCCCGTCTATCACTTCAGCGAGACGCACTTCTTGCCGGACATCGTGGTTGCCCCGGCCTACAAGGCGACGCTGTTCAACCTCACCGGTCGGGTCAACGGCTTGCCGTGGAAGGGTTTCGCGACCGGCGAGGTTCTGTTCCTCGGAGCATCCGGCACCAAGCGGGGCCTCCAGGCCTGGGAGATCACCTATCGTTTCGCCGCCTCGCCGAACAAGTCCAACATCACCGTCGGCTCCATCAGCGGCATCAGCAAGAAGGGGTGGGAGTACCTGTGGATTCGCTATGCCGAAACGGAAGACACTGCGGCCAAGGCTCTGGTGAAGCGCCCGCTGGCCGCCTACGTGGAGCGGGTGTACGAGTACGGCGACTTCAGCCTGATGGGGATCGGGGTGTGAGCGATGGGCGAGTTGAAGAAAGTCCAATCCGGTTCGCCGCTGGTCATCCCGGCCCAGACGTTCAACGCCTTCATTGACGCGGCCAGGGATTACCAGGACCGCCAACTCGGCCAGCAGCGCACAGCGCTGTCGAGTTCAAATGACAGCGGCATGGTGCTCCTCAAGAACATCAGCGGCGCGGATCGCGCGCGGTTCGAGATTCTGGGCATCAACACGCCGCTCATCCAGCCGGCCGACAACCTCGATCAGTTTGTCAACCGGCCAGCGCTGTCAGGTGTGACACCGACGGCGGCGAATCACTGGGGCAAGTTCGGCGTCCTGGCCGAGCCGATACGCAATGGCGCACTCGGCTGGGCTTGGGTATCCGGCGTTTGCCCAGTAAAGATCGACATCGCCAACGCCAACCACTGGCACGCCGACATCGCGGACGGCTCGGCCGCCTACCTCAAGAGCAGCGGCGGCGGAGCGGCGCAAATCCTGTGGAAGGACTCCGGCACGGGAGTCAGATGGGCCGTCGTGCGTCTGGGCCGCTGGTCTCCGACGGTGTTCCCGGTGAACCTGACCCAGACGGGTGGCTCGCAAGGCACCAGCACCACGGCCGCCAGTTGGACCTACAGCGTGGTCGATCCCGTGACGAACCAGACGCTCGCGACGGGCGTCAATCCCACCGCCTCGCCCCACAAATGGAAGCGCCCCTCAGCGGGCTGGATGATCGCCGCCACGTTCGGCTACGCCCACTACAACGCCCAGGGCCAGCTCGTGCTCGGCTGGATCAACGAGATGGTTGAGCAGGAAGCATGTACCAGTTAAGGAAGCGGCACGATGGCCACGACAGGCAAGGCCAGATTGTTCAAAGCCGGCAAGCGCACCCTTCGCACCAACGGCAAGGCGCAGTTGTTCAACGCCGGCGGCCACTGCTCCGAATGCTGCACGCCGTACGTTCTGGCCTCGTTCACCACCAATAGCAGCACGCCCTGCTGGGATTTGACGCCGTACCAGGGGCCGGGCAAGGCGACTCCCTGCGCTTTCTGGCGGCTGATCGAGACCGGTTCGTGCTATCCGTATTCCTATCCGTGGTATGGGACGGGATGCGTGAACCACGCCGGACAACTCGTCGGCCTGCCAAGTCAGTTCTGCTCCAGCTACTACTACAACGGCTACATGCAGCTACAGATCGGCTGCCGCTCGGCTTCCGGCACGCAGATCAACTGGCCAGGGACGTGCCAAACGACGACCAGCGTGTATTCGTGTTGATCTGGAGAAGATGATGAGACTCGATGCTATTCACCAAGAGAACGTGCTGACGCACATGCCCTTCCTGACCCGCTTGGCTGCGTCTTCAGACGCCGAGGCCATCGTCGATCAGGGGAAACTCGTTCTGTTTTACTGCCGATCCGGCCCGAAGGACGTGGATGTTTCGGCTGGTTCACGGCGCTGGAAGCTGTGGATCGCGGTCGGAGACCGGCCGCCGCGGCGACTGGAAACCGGCCTGCCCGACGATCTAACCGAGTGCTCTCCCACCGCCTGGTCTGATGACACCGGCTGGCACGTAACGTTCATCGCCGGTGGCGCATCAGAAAGCCCGCTCTACCGCCTTTACCGCATGGACGGACCGGACCTCGATGACTTGAGCAAGCCCGTGGCCATCCATGCCACCCGTGCGGCCTTCGTGTACGGCGACCGGCTGGTCCACGCCGACCCGGAGAACCTGATCTACGTCCGCCAGCCGTCGGGCGATTTCGACATTGAACTGCCCGGCGCGTTCATTTATCGCGTGTCCTACCGCGCGGATGAACCCGATACACTTCTGATCAGCGGTGCATGGCAGACAGAACGCGACGTGTTCGCGCTGGAGTACGATCTGAGGACGGGCGAGCAACACCTGCTCGAATGCGACGGCCTGCCGGCCTACAAGTGCACCATCCTCGGCAACAAAGTTCTGTACGCCCAGCGCATCGGCGAACATTTCGAGCATCGCCGGATCAACACGTCCGAGGCCCTGTCACGCCGCCGCGTCAACACCATCGTCCGTCGCCAGCCCGGCCAAGTCCAGCCGGTCGTCACCCAGCCGACCGGCGGCTGCGGCTGCCGCGGGCGCTCGCAGACCGACGCTACCCCTCTATCCGCCAGCAGTGAGCCACCGAAGGCGGAAGCTTCGTCTGCCATCAACTCGGCGGCGGACACGGCACCCGTCACCCGCGCCTCATGCCTTGAGTGCATCGAGAAGCACCTCGGCGCGGCCCTGGTCTTGCTAACAGAAACCCGCGAAGGCTACGCCCACCGCCTCCGCGCCATCGGCCACCTGCACGAAGCCGAGGACGAATCGCAGGAGTTCCCCACCCTGCACGCCGCCATCCGCGAAGCCCGCAAAGCCTACCAGACCGCCGGCACCATGCCCGACTGGGAAACGCTTTCCCAACTCGCGCGTGAGCCACAGCGGGAAGACGGTGGACATCGCGAGCGATGAGCCGGTGCATCAGCCACTCCGCAACCGTTCCGGTAGGCACTCAGCATGAAGCCGAGTGCCGCCGAAGTTGGTTTTTGCGCGGAACGGCCGGAAAGGGCTTTCAACCCGGCCGATTCTGACGTAAAATACAACCAGGAAAGGGGTTATGTTGATGGCCCACGCGAGCTTTTCCAACCGAGCCGCCGGCAGATTCGCAACGCCCGAAGCTGGTTGGTGCGGGTCATCGCCCGCCGCGCCGTGGACATCCTCAACGCCCAGGAGACCGGCCCATGAAGAAGACGGCAATCTACGCGCGCTACTCGTCCCACGCCCAGGATGGCGGCACGTCGATTGAAGTCCAGCTCGACGCCTGCCGCCGCGACCTCCAGCCCAAGACATACCGCGAATACGTTGACCGGGCCCGCACCGGCCGCTCGATGGCCGGCCGTGAAGCCTTGCTCCGGCTGCTGGCCGACGCCGAAACCGGCCAGATCGAACGGGTGCTGGTCTACAAGTTCGACCGGCTCGGCCGCAACCTCGCCGAAACCAGCGCGATCATCGCGCAGCTTGAGGACGGCGGCGTCGAGGTGGTCAGCGTCACCGAGGGCAGGGACGCACTGGCCCGCGGGATGCACCTCGTAATCAGCGAGCACTATTCGCGGGTGTTGTCAGAGCGGACGAAGGACGGGCTGCTCAAGCGGTTCGAGCAGAAGGCTTGGACCGGCGGACCACCGCCTTACGGCTACCGGATCGAAACAACAGCCGATGGCCTGCACCGGCTCGCCGTTCACGAAGAGGAAGCGGCGGTCGTCCGATGGCTGTTCCAAGTCTACACCAGCGAGTCGATTGGTCTGAAGGCTCTTGCTCGCCGGCTGGCCAAGCGCGGTATTCCAACCCGGCGTTGCCCGACGTGGACGCACACGAGTGTTCGGCGAATCCTCACGAACGATATCTGCATTGGCCGGATCGTTTACAACCGCAGACGCTTCAAGCTCAACAAACGGACCGGCCGACGGGTGCCGGTGTGGCGGGATGAGTCAGAGCACATCGTGCAGAGTGATGAACGCCTGCGGATCATTGACGACGGAACCTTCGCCGAAGCACAGAATCGGCTGGCCTTGCACGCGCGACCGCGGCGAGACACCGGCCAGCTTCTTGCCCCGGCTTACCGGCCGTTCACCGGGTTGATCTTCTGCGAAAAGTGCGGCAGCGTGTGTTATCGGTGGACCAGCAAGAACCGCAAGGGCGAGTACTACTACTACGGATGCGGCTGCCGTCAGAGAAACGGGCGCGACGCCTGCGACAACATGGCCAACATCCGGGAAGACCTGCTGATGGACCGGATCAAGGCGACCTACCAGGAGGTCTTCGCCGATGCCGACTCGATCATTGAAGACGCCATTGAAGAAGCGCGGAAACTGGTGCAATCCAACCGCGACCAGCTCCAGCGGGTTCGCGGCCAGATCGGCGAACTCGACAAAAGGATCGGCTCGATGACCCGGCTCCTGGTGGACCCGGACATCGACGCCACGGCCAAGCGGGCGGTATCGCGGCAGGTCGGGGAGTTGGAAGCCCAGCGCGAGCGACTCCAGAACGCCATGGCGGAACTGGCCAGCGACGCCAACGATAACACCGCCCGGCTGGCCGCCGCGGTGCGGCAGGCCCTCACCGAAGCGCAAGAGTCGCTTGCCACGGTGGCCACGCCGACCGAGATGAGGGACTTCATCGAGCAGTTCGTTGGCCCGATGGTGCTGACGGCGGACGGGGAGATCGTGCGAAAGGACGCCAGCGAACCGGCCGGAAACGACAAGGCCCCGGCCGAAGCCGAGGCCCTGAAGCGGTCAATAGCGGGGACAGGATTCGAACCTGCGACCTCGAGGTTATGAGCCTCGCGAGCTGCCAGCTGCTCCACCCCGCAGTATGTACTTGACAGGGTACAATCGGTCTGGAGTGCTGTCAAGGAGGGTCACCGGGCTTGGCCGCCGGTCGCTTGGCCGACCGCCGGCCAGACAGGCGAACGAGAGCAGCGAGAAACGGGCAACTGACGATCATCGCTGCGGTGGATCAGGCAACGCTTGGCTGCGGTGAACCCCGTCAACCCTTTCCCGACTCGGTTGGGATCGAACGAAGACTCAGCATTGGCCCGGGATTTGATCGGACATTCCGACTCAGCCTCCGTGGCCGATGAGTTTGGGCACCAGCCGCCTCTTCTGTTCGAATACCCAGCGGTAGTAATCCGCCCGTTTGAGCTTGGCCGCAGCGGGCTGATCGAGGAGAACGGTCACGTCCGGATGCAGTTGCAGGGCACTGGCGGTCACCTGCGAGGTAACGGGACCTTCGACGGCCTCGGCCACGATATCGGCCTTGGAGGCCCCAAAGGCCAACAGGATGATCTGCCGTGCTTCCAGGATCGTGCCGACGCCCATGGTGATGGCGAACCGCGGCACTTCGTCCATGCTGCTGAAGAAGCGGGCGTTGTCGCGGATGGTCTGCTCGGTCAGGGTCTTGAGGCGGGTCCGGGAGCCGAGCGATGAACCGGGCTCGTTGAAGGCGATATGCCCGTCGCCGCCGATTCCAAGAATCTGAATATCAATGCCGCCGCTCCGCTTGATCTCGTCCTCGTACCAGGCGCAGAAATCCAGGACCGAGTCGGCATGCCCGTAAGGGACATGGATCGCGCTGGCCGGGACGTTGATGTGCTTGAAGAGGTTTTCCTCCATGAAGTAACGATAACTCTGAGGGTGGCTCGGCGGCAGACCGACATATTCGTCGAGATTGAACGTGGTGACCTTGGAGAAGTCGAGCCCCTTCTCGCGATGGCGCTTGGCTAGCTCTTTGTACAACCCGACCGGCGTCGAACCGGTTGCCAGCCCCAGGACGGCGGCAGGCTTGGACATCAACTTGCGTTCGATGATATCGGCCGCGAAAGCACTCGCCTCGTCGGCCGTCTTGGTAATGATGACTTCCATTGCGTTCTCCTGTTACATAACAAAGCGACGGCGTCGCCCCCGATGCGACGAGCCGGCGACGGGGGGACATTATAACGGCGTGCTTGGGCAAATGAAGAGGCAAGCACCCAGGGGGAAGGCGGCCTGCCGGCCGGTGGCAGCGCGTCTCCGAACCATGGAGAACGCGGAGCTTTGCACGCTGCGGTTTCCTGATTCATTGTGACGCTTCGAGACGATCGCAGTGACCGTCGCGCTATTGCGAAAGCGGCATGCCGGCAGTATAGGTGTTAGGCTCAATCGGCCATTGATGCTTTCTTTTATGCTTGGAGACGGTTCATGAAGCTCGTCGTTTTTGAGGACAGTCAGTTCGATCGTTTTCTGCCGCTGGCCTGGGTCCGGGGGGTTTTTGAGCTGAAGACCGGGGCGACTACGCTCCGCGAGAAGATCGAGCGGGCCGCCGGCACCAAGGCCACGGCCGTCATCGCTCGCCATTACCTCGCTGCCTGTGTCCGCCGGCGCAGCGGTTCCGCGGCCGTCAACGACCTTCGCGGCTGCAAGGGCGACGAGGTGCTCTTCGTGAATTCCCGCGTGCGGGCGTCGCAGTGGACGCCGCCCGCCAAGGACGGGGCGCAGTGGCACGGCGACCAGTTGGCCGTATGGCGGACGAGGGACGACGTCAGCGGGATCACCGACTACGACGGCCTGGTTGCGGCGGCGAGCAGGACGCCCAAGGAGGAGTACACCGGCAAATGGTTCGACTACATTTGGGACGTCATGCTGTGCAACCCGGAGGAGATCGTTGCGGATTTCAAGGCTGCCGGCCGCAACGGCGTTCACGGCACGATGCATGAGTCGTCCGTGATCTACGGCCCGCGCGAGCAGGTCTTTGTCGGCGAAGGTGCCGAGATTCACCCCTTCGTATGTATTGACTCGCGTCATGGTCCGGTCACCTTGGAGGCAGGGGTTGAGGTACACCCCTTCACCCGCATCGAGGGACCTTGCTACGTGGGCGCCAATAGCATTCTGCTTGGGGCCAAGGTTCGGGAGGGATGCAGCATCGGTCCGATGTGTCGTGTCGGCGGAGAGGTCGAGGAGAGCATTATTCACGGGTACTCAAACAAGTATCACGACGGCTTTCTGGGCCACGCGTACGTCGGCGAGTGGGTCAATCTTGGCGCCCTCACGACCAACAGCGACCTGAAGAATGACTATTCCACGGTCAGCATGATGATGGGGGGCCGAACCATCGATACCGGTTCGACCAAGGTCGGCAGCATGATCGGTGATCACGTGAAGACGAGTATCGGCACTCTTCTGAACACCGGCACGATCGTCGGCACGATGGCCATTCTGGTGGCCACCGGGGCCCCGCTGCCGAAGTATATTCCGCCCTTTGCCTGGTTCCTCAACGGCTTCGTCGGGAAGGGTTTCGGGTTGAATGTGCTGATCTCGACGGCCCGCACGGCCATGTCGCGCCGGAAGGTCGAGCTGACCGCGGACGAAGAGCAGCTCCTGCGGCACGTTTTCCAGCTCACGGACGAGGAGCGCATGAGTTATGTCCGCAAGGGTCGCCGGGCGATGCTCAAGAAGTAAGCGATCCGGCGTTGATTGGGCAGTTGCCAGGTTTTTACCGTCACCTGAACCCGCAGGTGATGATCCGCATCCTCATGATCGGGGCTTGATGCGACAAGGAGGGCTGCTAAACTGAGCTTTGTGAGGTCGCGACCGGCGATCCGCCGGTCAGATTCACCGTGCAGGATCGCGGCGACGCAGGAGTCTGCCCCAGCGGGAAGAGAGTCCCTGTGTGCGCGTGGATGGGATACAGGATGGAATCCGGCCGGCCGCCGGACTTTGGAGGCAATCGGATGGCAGATCAGGACGTACTCAATCGTGTGATCAAAGTGACCGCTCGTGTGTTGAACCTCGAACCGGAGACGATCAAGCCCGAGCACAGCTTCGCTTTCGATCTGGGAGCCGAGTCTGTGCAGAGTGTCGAGTTGGTCGCTGCCTTTGAGGAGGAATTCGGCATCGAGATGGACGAAGATGCCGCTCTGGCCGTGGCCACCGTCGGGGCCGCAGCCGATTTCATTGGCAAACACTTGAAAGGCTGATCGACGGTCGGCACGAGGTTCCCGGACTCCTGATACCGACTGCTTCATTCTGCTCGCACGGGCAGCCGTCGCATGGCCGGCGACGGCCGACGGAGCGCTCTGCGGGGACGCACGGCATCCATGTCTCCGCAGACGCCCGGGTGATGCGCATCACGCGGCCCTCCGGGATGCGGCAAAGACCCGCATGGCGGCCGAGTCGGGTGCTCTCGTCGCTCGACATCGAGTTGCCGACGTCTTGCCTGTTCCAGCAGAATGGTTTAGTGTCTGAAGTTTTTGGGGCTGTATCGATAGAAGCGTTATTGTCGAATGGAGAACCATGTCAGAGCCTTCGATTTCCTCAGAAACGTCCGCGTTGATCAGTTCTTCCGGCGCCGGTCTTGACACCATCTTCCGTCCGCGGTCCATCGCGGTGTTGGGCGTTACGAACACGCCGGGTACCGTGCCGCACGACATTTTCGTCAATCTGCTCAACGGGCGATTCAACGGACCGGTTTATCCGGTGGCCCCGCGCAAGCGGCACATCGCCGGGGTGAAAGCCTACGACTACGTGCTGGACATACCCGACCCCATCGACATGGCCATCCTGGTTTTTCCGGGCCGGGTGTGCGAGTTGGCGCTGGAGCAATGCGGACAGAAGGGCATCAAGGCGGCAATCATCATCTCGGCCGGTTTCCGTGAGGTGGGTCCCGCGGGTGCTGAGCGGGAGGAGAACATCAAAGCCATCGCCCGCAAATACGGCATGCGGCTCATTGGCCCCAACTGCCTGGGGGCGATCAACACCGAACCGGACGTGCAGATGAACGCCAGCTTCGCGCGGGCCATGCCGGCGGCGGGGAGTATCGCGTTTATTTCGCAAAGCGGCGCGCTGTGCACGGCCGTGCTCGACTACGCCCAGGGCATGAATATCGGCTTCTCGAAATTCGTCAGCCTGGGCAACAAGGCGGATGTGACCGAGGTCGATCTATTGTCGTATCTGGCCGATGATCCGCAGACCTCGGTCATTCTGATGTATCTGGAGGAGATCCGGCGAGGGCGTGAACTGGTGCAGGTGGCCCAGCACATCACGGCGGCCAGCAAGACCCCTAAACCCATTCTGGCGATCAAGGGCGGACGAACGGCCCAGGGGGCGGCGGCGGCCCAGTCTCACACCGGGGCGTTGGCTTCGTCTGACGTAGTGTGCAATGCCGTCTTCGAGCAGGCGGGAATCATCCGCTCGAAGAGCATCGAGGAGATGTTCAATACCGCCCGGTTGTTGGCCTACCAGCCGCTGCCTCGGGGAAACCGCATCGCGATTGTGACCAACGCAGGCGGCCCGGGTGTCATGGCGACAGATGCCGCGATCGAGCGCGGGCTGGAACTGGCGAAATTCGCCCCCGAGACCAAGGCCAAACTGAAAAAGGCCCTTCCGGCGGCGGCAAACATGAAGAACCCGATCGACGTGATCGGTGACGCTCGTGACGATCGCTATCGAGCCGCCATGGATGCAGTTTACGAAGACCCCAACGTCGATCAGATACTGGTTATTCTGACGCCGCAGTCGATGACGAACATCACCACAATCGCACAGGCCGTCTGCGAAGAACAGAAGCGCCACGCCGACAAGCAAAAACCGCTGATGTGTTCATTCATGGGAGCCAAAGACGTGGCCGCCGGTATCGCGATTCTGCAAAACCATGGTATCCCACACTACGTGCTGCCTGAGTGGGCGACCGACGCCATGGAAGATGCCGTCCGATACCGCCGGTGGCGCGATCGCAAACGCACGAGGATCAGGATTTATGAAGACGTGGATCGGGACACGGCCGCGTCGATCATCCGGGAGGCCTCCGACGGCTACCTGATCGAGCCGCTGGCCCTTAAGGTGCTGGCGTCCTATGGGCTGCCCGTTGTTCCTTCCGAGCTGACCCAAACGGCGGACGAAGCGGTGGCTGCGGCCGACCGCCTCGGATATCCCGTCGTCCTTCGCGTTGTGTCGACGAGCATCGTACACAAGTTCGATGTCAAGGGCGTGATGCTCAATCTCAGGAACGCTGACGAGCTGCGCGCGGCGTGCCGGGAAATGCGCGAGGCCATTCTGGAGAAGTATAGCGCCGGTGATATCGCCGGCTTCCTGGTGCGTAAGATGATCCCGGCCGGCAAGGAGGTCATTCTTGGTCTGAGCCGCGACCCCGTGTTCGGGCACGTCATCATGTGCGGGCTGGGAGGAATCTACGTCGAGGCGCTCAAGGATGTGACCTTCCGAATCACGCCCATCAGCGAGGCCACGGCGACGCGAATGATCAACAGCCTGCGAACCACCGCCGTGCTCAAGGGCCTGAGAGGCGAAGCTCCCAGCGACATCCCGGCCATTGAGGATTGCCTCAAGCGGCTTTCCCAATTGGCCACTGATTTTACCGATATCGCTGAACTGGACATCAACCCGCTGATCGTCCATCCGGCCGGCCAGGGATGTCACGTGGCCGACGTCCGCATCCGTATTCAGAAGCTGACGTGACGCGAATACTCACACCCGGTTCTCATTTCAACCGTCCGGTTCTCTGCCTTTGCGACTCCCTCGACAAGGCGCTGACCGGCGCGACCAAGGCTGGGCCATCTTCAGTCTCTCGACCGGCAGCCCGCGCAGGTCCGCCATATCCGAGCCGGTGGATTCTCTCCGGGTTTGGCACGCGGTCGGGCAACAACATGCTTTCTTGGTCGGCTGCCTTGACAGTTGCGAGCCGGCTTCTCTACAATCCCGCTATGCTAAACTCAATTACATCAATCACTTGGCGTCTTGCCCTGCTTATGTTCGCTGGTGCGATGTTGGCTGGATGCAACGGCGGGCCGTCGCGGATTCCCACCGAACCCCAGCGCCGGGCAATGCTGTCGTTGATGCTCCCCACGCACATTAAGATTCAGCCCTTCACACGTATAGCCAGTTTCGACAAAGACAACATCCCTGACGGCGTGATTGTCGTGCTTCGGGCGATTGATCGTTTCGGAGACCCGGTCAAGGCCGCTGGACCGTTTTACTTCGAGCTTTGGTCCTACCAGCCGGCCTCAGGTGAACCCAAGGGCCAGCGACTGGCCTTCTGGGATCAGACCCTCGACACCGCGGACAAGGTCTCCGGACACTGGACCCATGCGCAGATGTACGAGTTCAAGCTCGGCTGGCCTGAAGGTGCCACTTCCGTCCGGCCGGGCAGCAAGTACGTGCTGACGGCGACTTACCGCACGCCCTGGGATGAGACTATGACCGACGAGTATGTGCTGGACTTCTCAGTGCCGCCGGGAGCGATTCAGAGAGCGATCGAAAGAAAGCCTCCGCAGACCGCGCCGGGGATGTGAGAGAGAACCATCATGTGTCCGCTCTCGGTCGTCGGCCCGCACGGAACCTTGCCCCGGCAGGACGCGCCGCCGTGAACCCTCAGCGCGGGGTTGGGCTGATGTTTTCTCTTGATTCATCCTTTGGCCCTTATCCCTTGACCTTCATCAACCCAGTCCTATCTTCCCCACTTGAGTTTCGTGGTCAGCGTGTGCCATTTTGAATAGGCCGGGTTGCGAACCAACTGGAAATCAGCGGGCCACCGACGAACAGTGATGCGATCACCCGCGTGAACCGGCAACGAGACCTGGCCGTCGATCACCAGCGTCGTACCCTGATTGACGCTGTGCGCGACAACCTCGATGACCGAATCACCCGCGAAGACCAGGGGCCGATGGGTCAACGAATGGGCACTGATGGGTGACAGGACCATGGCTCGGGTCTCGGGTTGAAGAATAGGACCACCGACCGACATGTTGTGTGCCGTCGAGCCGCTTGGAGTTGCCAGCACCAAGCCGTCGCCGCTGATGTTGGTCAGATGGTCGCCGTTGACCGATACCGAAAGCTCGACCATACGGAAGGGCGGCCCGGCCTGCACGACGCAGTCGTTGACCGCAACCGACTGAGCAACGAGTCTCGCGTTGTCGGCAATCTCTGCCGCGATCATCATTCGCGGACTTACCGCCGCCGAGGCACTCACCGCGGCATCCAGGTTTCTGTCCAGCTCTTCGACGGTAAACTCGGCCAGGAAGCCGAGTTTGCCGAAATTGACCCCGATGATCGGTACCTGCCGTTCCTTAAGGGCGCGAACCACGGCCAGGATACTGCCGTCGCCTCCGAGCACGATCAGTCGATCCGGCTTTGACTCTGCCAACCTGGCCGTGTCGGCGATGGGCCCTGTTGCCACCACATCGATCCGCTGACGCAAGTCCTCCAGCAACGCCGTCTTTGTCGCCTCCACATGAGGCTTGTCCGGGTTGTAGACCACTACCACGCGCGGCCGAGCCATTCGCCACCTCCGGCCCCCAGAGGCCATTTGACGAGCAGTATTATACCGTCGCTGGCGGCCCGCTGCTGGTTCACCTCGTCGGGCAGGCAAATCGGCTGGAGCGAACAGCGCGCGCAACGCGCTGACAGGCGGGAAGCCGTCATGGGCCCGCCGTCATGAATTGAACGCTTCTCACTGTGCAGGGCGCAGCTCCCGCCAAGGGCCGTGCCGACAAGCAAAGTGCCTTGAGATTAGCCCAACAACCACAGCACCGCCACGGCCCGAGTCATTGTCCCTGAAGGACAATTTCCAGCGGGTGGCCAGTCGTGGCGGGGAAGGTCACGTGAGTCGGGTCCGTGGAGTTTGGGGCCGTCAGGGTCAGGTGGTGCGTTCCGGGTTGGGCTGAGATGGTCAGCGACGGGGTGGCCAGGATCGTCTGGCTGGCGGGGAGCGGTTCTCTGGTCGCGCCGCCGATGGTGGCCGTGGTTGTGAACTGGCGGGCTGAATCTTGTGCCT
>DAOOIV010000096.1 GCA_035384605.1 Phycisphaerae bacterium | reverse complement strand
ATGCGGAAAGGATTCCGCCACCAGAGGCGGCCCGGAAAGGATTCCGGGCCGAGCAGAAGAAGCTCCGGGCCGAGCAGAAGAAGCTCCGGGCCGAGCAGAAGAAGCTCCGGGCCGAGCGGAGTCTCTCTCCCCCCCTTGCCAAGGGGGGGTGTCCTTCTCCCCCCCTTACAAAGGGGGGGCAGGGGGGGGTAGGGGAGGAAAGCCAAGGCCCCCCTTTATCCCCCCTTGTCAAGGGGGGAAGGAAATCGCGATCCGTCTCGTTTTCTGAGCGTGTTACCATTGGTAATCCACCGTGTATGTGATTTCCTTTTCCGCGTCAGGTTCCAGCGTGAAATCAAAGTGAATCGTGCTCACATCCTCGCGCGTCCACGCGTTGCTTGTCAGCGTGATCTCCCAATTCCGATTCGGCACCAGCCGCTCGACAAAGCGGGCCTGAATCGGTTCATCCTTGTGGTTCCGCATCCGCAGGCGGATGGTTCGAGTCTCCTGCCGGTGGCCCGGCCGTGTCATGTTCATCTCCGCCCGCTCGGCGGCTACGTCGAACGCCGAGCCGATATTGAGCTTCATCTCCTCATCCTTGGCGGTATGGTCGATCTCGGTGGTGTTGACTAACTGCATGTCGCCGTCCGAATCCCGCTGCATGACACGGACCCGCCCCTTGGGCAGCGGCATGCCCAGCTTGTTGTCCTTATCGTTCTTGAACTCCAGAACTACGGCGACATGCCGCCGGCTCTCATCCGTGCCCGGCGGCGAATCGAAGACATATCGCCGGATTGCCTTCACCCCCTCAGCCTTGAGCAGCTTGAGTTGCTTGATCTGCTGGTCCTTGACCGTGCTGGGGGCCGAGAGCGTATACAAGTGGTATTCGAAGAAGGACTTCTCGACGAACGCCTTCTCCGGCATCTTGGCCGGTGCCAGTCTCAACGCATACGCGTCCAAATCCGCGAATTCGATGCCCATTGAGAACCGCTCAACCTGATCCGGTGCCCACGGATCCGGCACCCGGTTGACGTCGCCGGCGATGAGCTTGATACCGGCGTCCTTGTAGGTTGATCCTGTGCGGTTATCGATGGTCACCCAGCCCTGCAGGTCGAGCTGATCCTTCTCTCCGGGAGCGCCGGGTGTGACCGCAACCACGTAATCCGCCTGCCACTCGGCATGGCCGCAGGCGTACATGAGCGTCGTCTCGTGCTGGCCGGGACGCTGTGTGCGGATCTTCCAGACCAGGGTGGGCTTGACGAACAGGTCCTTGGGAACATCCGGCATCTGCACCGCCCGGATCTGATCGCGGGAGATCGACTCGGTCTTGCGCATCTCGCCCGAGTCCGACGGCGGCTTATCGGCCAGCACAATGTCGCCGTCGTGCGAGCAGAGGAAGCCCTCATGCTGCTTGCCATCCTTCAGTACGCAGGTGATCTTGCGGTCGAGATAGCGCTTGAGGATCGCCCCGGCGGTCGCCAGGTCGTATTCGAAGTTCTGCTCGACGACCTTCGTGGCGATGGGGTCGGTTTCGCTCCAGAACCGCACGCTGGTCGGGTCGATGGTAGCGGCGACATCGGTGAAGTAGACCAGATTGTCCCCCGGCCGAAGGTTCAGGACGATGCGGTGGTCCTTGACCAGGGCCATGCCCATTTTGACCGGTCCGCGTGCAGGCGGCGACGTCGGCATGAACAACGTCGGGCGATCGCTCTCGAACAGGTTGAATACCGTGAGCTCGATGTCCTTCTGGATCACGCGAATCGGCGGGCTTTCGGCTTGGGCGATGGGGCCGAGGGGCAGGTGGAAGATGATGCCGAGGACAATCGCGATCATGGCCGCCACCCCCACGACAGCCACCAACCGGCGGGGCAGGACCAGTCGCCGACCGCGGACCTGCGGGATGGCCGTGATCCGGTCTCGCATCTCGCCCCAGGAGGGCCGGCGAGGCTGGGCGTCAGACCCGGCCTGGTCCAGAAGCTGTTCGAGTTGTCGATCCAGGTCGCTGGACACCGATCAGACCTCCACACGCGAGATGAGCCGCCGGCGAAGCTGAGCATACGCCCGCGACAATCGGCTTCGCACGGTCCCAGGCGGAATTCCCAGTGTTCTGGCCACCTCATCCGTACTCATCCCCGAAAAATGCCGGAGCGAAACCGTGATCCGGAACTCCTCCGACAAAGCCGCGACGGCCGCGTGAACCTCGACGCTGTTCTCATTGCCGGCAGGGCTGCTGTCCGCAGGATCGTCTTCAAGCTGTGCCGGCCGTGGCTGCCGGGCCGCCGTCAGGATCGCGTTGTGGGCCATCCTGAACAGCCACCCCGGAAACGCCGCCGGGTCCCTCAGCCCGGGCAGGTGCTGCCATGCCTTGCAGAAGACCTCCTGGGCTAGATCCTCGGCCTCATCGCGCCGCCGGGTCTTGCCGTGGACATAGGCGATCAGTGGCGCGCGGTATCGTTCGACCAACGTCATGAAGGCGTCGGCATCACCCCTGGCCGCCAGCTTGACCGCTTCCGCGTCGGGCAATTCCACGGTTCGCCCCTGTTCCTGCAACGTTAGACGCGTCGCGGGCGATTCTGCTCCCGGAAAACCGCTGAGGGATGAGTTTTCTTGAAAAGCACCTGCCAAGTCATGGTACCCGCGCGGTGAGCGGATGCAACGAGGTGGGACCGGTAGACCTGGGGCGAGGCTTCTATGGCGGACCGCTTGGTTACGTCAGGGCTTGCGCGCCGCGAACTGCAGATGTGCGCAACGGCCGAAATTGGCCGGGTCGCCGGCCAGACGCTGTTCGATCCTGGCCCAACGGCGTCGCTCGTCCGCATCCTCGATCAGCTCCCGGTGGCGTCTCATCGGCAGCACCGTCTTGCCGATCATGTCCAGCATCTCCAGACCCGCATCGGCGACCAGTCGCTCGATGCTTTTGGGTTCGAAGGTGTGAATCTCGAATTGCTCTGAGGGATCGCGAGTCAACCAGTGAGTGCGTCCGCTGCGAATGAACTGCTCCAATCCCTCGCGGTCGCCTCGTTCAAGGTAGTAATCCAAGCAGGGCACGCGGTTGTCGAGCGTGGCAACCAGCACGCCGCCGCTTGCCAGACAGCGGGCGATCTGTCTCATGGCCTGCTGAGGCGACTCGGTCAGTCCGATCGGTTCGCCCATAGCCATCGCTAACCCAAAATGTCCCTCGGGCAGGGCCGACAGGTCTGCCAGATCGGCCTGGACAAACTCCGCCTTGGCGGTCGCCCCCATTTCTTCAACCTGTCGCCGGGCCTCATCGAGCATCTTGGCCGACAGATCGACAAACGTGACCCGGTAGCCGCTCTTGAGAAGACGTCGGCCCCATTTGCCCGAGCCGCAACCCAGGTCGGCGACGGGAGAGATGAGATCTCTGGGAATGAATCGCTTGAGGTGCCCCCACGTCAAGGCGTCGTGCCATTGCCAGTACGCGTCGTCGTAGATGGACTCGTATCGTCCCGCGACGCGGTCGTGGTAGCGCTGGTTGTCAGAGCGTCGCCGTCGAGCCATGCGGTTATTCTAGCGGTCCGTGCGGTAGCCGGTAAGGACGACCTCTCCGAGCAGGCCGGCCGGCTTGAGGCGGTATTCGGGCACGCGGTGCCTGGTGTTGAAGAAATTGTGCGGACCGAGGCAGTCGATCTCGTCCTCGTTGCCCATGTGGTGTGGGCCGAAAAAGTTCCGCAGGCAGTTGGCCACGTGCAGGCTGATCTGGTTCCGGCCCCGACGGACGTGGGAGGTGATATCGAGCGTGTAGGGGGCCCACAGTATATGGCCGGCATCGACGCCGTTGACAGACACGCGGACGGCGCTGTGGAACTCAGGGCATCGCAGTTCCCAGCGATCTGCCCGAGTATCTGCATTGACATCGAGTGTGTAAGTGATGATGCCCGCATAGAAGGCCAGACCCTGATCGTGCCACGAGCCGACTGCCAGTTTTTTCGGCAGCGGGCCAATCCGACACTTGTCGCCTTCCACGTAGGTACCGAATCGGCCGAGCAGATACATGGGCTCGATTTCCAGGCCCGGCTGCCACCGGAAGTGGATCTCAATGGTGTTTGTGCCCGCCTTGAGACCGCCGGGAATCGGGATCCTGCGCAGGCACGGGTCAATGAGCCAGGCCGGTTGCGCCGGCACCGGGATCTTCCGGTCGTCAATCCTGATTTCGAAGTTTTCCGGCGTTTCAAGAAGCAACTCGGCACCGCCGACTTTCAGTTCGCTCGTGGCGGTGAATCGCATGAACGCTTGCGGAGCGTTGCCGTGCCGGGCCAGAGCCTGCTCGGCATCAAGTGTTGACATGAGTCCCGCCGAACGCCCGTCGATGAACAACTCGCCTGCGTCCAGAATGAAGGGGTTATCGCGGTCCATCTGATAAGGCAACTGGTCGCCGTGACAACAGAGCGTCTTCTGGAAAACCTGGGTTTCCTTTGCGGGTGCAGGAACGCGACGGCCGCGCTTGAAGAGAATGGCATGAGACTTGGCGAAATCGAATGATAACTCGATGCGGCACTCGTCGTTCTCGCGGGTGTGCGGTAGAGGCGACAGATGCCCGCTCACTGTGTTGACCAGCATTGGTATGCCGGGTACGTCGAAGATGACGCAGGACGTGTGAGCGGTTTTGGCCCCGCTGGCCAAAAAGAAGATATGCTGTCCTTCGGCTCGCCGGTGCATGACCATGATATCACGGTTGTGCGGATCGTTGCCCAACACGCGACAGGCCCTTTTGGCCACCGGTCCGACCAGATCGGAGATGCACTGCCGGAATTCCGGTGCCTGCCAATGGCCCAGGCTCATCGCTTCGTCCAGCAACGACCCGTAGGCGTCGGTGGGCTCACCTTCCAGGTGCGTCGGGGCGGGTTCCACGTAGTACAATCGCCCTCCGGAGGACGCGAACTTCCGCAGCATTGTCACGGTGGACTTGCGCCACGTCAGGCTGTGGGGGATGATGACTGCGTCATAAGTGCCAGAGCCCAGTTTGAGGCCGGCGCCTTGGACCCGGCCATGCTGTTTCAGGAGGACCTCGTTTCCAAAATCAAAGTCGATCTGGTAGGCCAGCAGGCATTCGACCAGCTTTTTCAAGGCTTCATTCATTGGGTCATTGGGCCACGGGTACCCGCCGGGCTCGTGGGTCGCAAAGAAGCTCTCGATAGGGTGCATGACCAGGACGTTTACGACCCGTTTTCCCCGGGTCAGCAAGTAGCCCAGCCGGGCGAAATGGGCGCCAAGATCCTTGCTGAACGGCCACCAAGGTTGCTGGAACGAAAGGCTCGGCGGATAGTCGCGTTTCCGAAAACCCCGCAGGGAATAGTGAAAAGCATGCTGGCAGACCAGGTTCAGTCCCATGGCGTACTGCCAGTCGGCCATCCATTTCTGTTCGCGAATGCCGAAGCGCCATCCCCCGCCGGCGAAGGTCTCGCACATCACGCGAGGCTTGTCGAACTGGTGGGCGATGCTCGATGCCTGTTTGACGAGCACCCTCGCCGACGACCAAAAGTCCTTCAAGTCAAGGTCTTTGCCCAGATGGTCGATGCCGGGATACTGCTGATAGTAGTAGTGCAGCATCGGGTCGCCGATCACGTGGGTCGCGCAACGGGGATGTTCTTCCAGCAGGTAGTGGCCGGTGAAGACCATCTTGTGTCGCGCGCACCATTCGGCGAGGATCCGGGTGTAATTCCGCGAGAACAGCCTCGCGAGACAGGAGTAGAAGCACCATCGGGCGCGGATGGCGTCGGGCCCGCCGAACGCGATGGTCATCAGATTATCCAGAAGGGGAGCGCCATACCGCTTCTCGAACTCCCTCTCCAGGACCGGCGACATGGGCAGCCGTACGACCGGTTCGCTCCAACCGAGTTCATGGTATGAGGGTTCATCGGTAAATACGCCGGGAACGTTCCTGCCGAACTCTTTTCCAATTTCGCGCCGGTAGGCCTCATAGATGTTTTGGATGAAGGCGCGGGTTACCTTGGGGTTCAGCACGTCCACGTAGCCGTCGGCCCACGCCTCGGGCGAGAAATGGCGGCGGTAGTTGTGCAACTCCCGGCGAAAGATCACAAGTCTCTCGCGGCAGGTGGGCGGCAACCGCGACCAGCTCCCGGGCAGGTCCGCGGGATCAAGCCGCTGGCAATCGCTGAAGCCATTGACTTTTCTGCCCGTGGCGTAGGCGGCGATGATGCATTTTGGTCGCTCCAGTTTTGTGCCGATGGATCCGTTGCAGGGGATGATTTCGGCGGTGGCGTACTGCTGGAGGTACTCCTCGCCCAGTGCATTGACCGCACCGCCGCCAAAGCCGCTCGGCCAGCCATCCTCGTCGTAAATCCAGGCGAACATGCCCCGTTGCCGGGCCTCATCCACGGCGGCCTTGATTGCCGTCATCCATTCCTGGGACATATAGGGGGTGACGCGGCCCATCCGGGCATGCATGAAGAAACCGCCGATGTTCTGGCGCGACATCTCGGCAATCTGGCGCCGGACCTCTTGGGGGTCCATCACGTCATTCCAGAACCAGAACGGGGCGGCCATGAACTCTGGCCGCAGTATTTTCAACTCGTCCGCCAGCGTCAAAGGGGGCACTCCTGTGGTCGCAAGTACACCGACGATACCGCAATCGGGCCGGAATTACAAACTGCGGGGGATATCAGTAGGTGTCAGCGAAATTGGATACGTTCGACAGGGTTGCGGGCGTGACTGGTTGCGAGCAGACGCCGCGTGCCGGCGGGCGTGATTATCGGACGACGACTCACAGGACGGTAGTTTCGGAGGTTGCGATTGGGCGGGCAGAATCACAGTCTCGCCTCATGCCCGCCCGACTTCCAGCTTGGTGGTAGGCAAGTGGGGGTTTCGAGCCAGAACGTATCACGCACTGGTGTTGGGTTTCATGGCAGGCGCATCTGCCTGACAACCCTCAAACCAAGCCAAGGTCTCCTGACGATTGCTGTTGAGTGTCTCTTTAATCATCCCACCAGAAGTCAAAAAAGAAACCGTCGAGGCTGTGGCCGCAGCAGCCGTGATCGCAATCGTCGTCGCAGAAGCCGTCGAACTCCACTTCGAATTCCCCGTCTTCGCAGTCGCAGTCTATCTCTGCTCCCGGCAGCAAGCAGGACGCGATGACGAGCAGGGCGGTCAGCACGCGATTTCGGATCATGCTTATCACGAATGCCTCCTTATGTTCCTGGCGGGTCGGCTTCCGACCCGGACACGATACTCCTGATCTCAGAGCGACTCCTCTTACATAGTTACGAGACAGATTCTCCCCGCGAAGGTTTGGCGCGTGTTTTCTGAGGCTGCCTGGCGCATCAGCCGGTGAGGCACCTTATTTGATATTGCAGAGAGGCGATAACGGCTTGTCTGGAATCGACTTACGGAATCCTGTGCCTCGGCATGAGCCTCACGGCCGCAGTCCTTTGGGCAGGGACTGTCGGTTGGTCCAAAATGCTTCGCTGAATTACAATGCTGGGTCGGTTTCTGCCCGGCCAGTTTCTCTGGTCGAGCGGCAGACAGGGGGTTGCACATGGGTCGGCCGGTCATATCTGTGCGGGGTGCGCGGGAGCATAACCTGCGGAACGTCTCTTTGGATCTGCCGCGAAACCGGTTGATCTGCTTCACCGGGGTCTCCGGAAGCGGCAAAAGCAGCCTTGCCTTTGACACCTTGTACGCCGAGGGCCAGCGCCGCTACATCGAATCGCTCAGCGCTTACGCACGCCAGTTTCTGGGGACCCTGGCCAAGCCGGACGTGGACCAGATTACCGGGTTGAGCCCGGCGATTGCCATCCAGCAGAAGACGTCGGGCTGGAATCCTCGCAGCACCGTGGGGACGGTGACCGGCATCTATGATTTTCTCAGAGTCTTGTATGCCAGACTCGGCCGTCAACACTGTCCCCAATGCGGAGACCCAATCACCGCCCAGACCTCCGAGGCCATTGTCGGGCGCATCCTGAGTACGCAGGCCGGATCGCGCGTGTTGATTCTTGCTCCGGTGGTGCGAGGGCAGAAAGGCGAGCACGTTGAGCTTCTGGAGGATCTCCGCAGGCGAGGCTATGTCCGAGCGCGGATCGACGGGAGGGTGGTTCACCTGGACCGGGCACCTGCACTCGGGCGTCATAATCGGCACGACATCGAGGTCGTTGTCGACCGACTGGCAGTCGGCCACGAGGTACGGGCTCGCCTCGCGGAAGCTGTTGAAAACGCGCTCGCCCTGGGCAACGGCACACTCATTGTGGCTCCGGCGGAGCCCGAGTCGTCGGCATCTGCGCCAAGCGAAGCCGGCGGCCTGCTTGGGGAGCTGCTGTTGTCCTCCAAGTATGCTTGCGCCAAGTGCGGAACCGGTTTCGACACGCCGTCGCCCCAGTTGTTCAGTTTCAATTCGCCGACGGGCATGTGTCTGACCTGCGACGGGATGGGCGCGATCTACGATTTTGATCCGGAACTTCTGGTTCCGGACCCGTCCCTGAGTTTTTTTGATCCCTGCATTGCGCCGATGCGAAAACGTCCCGGCCGTTGGCGGCGGCACATCTACGAAGGGGTCGCCAAACACGTGGGGTTCGACATTCGGCTGCCCTGGGGCCGCCTACCACAACGGGCCCGTGATGCCTTGCTCTACGGCACCGGCGACGAGCACATCACCTTCGAGTGGCGGTATCGCGGCGGCGTGTGGAAACATGGCGGCACTTTCGAAGGGGTGATCGCCGAGCTGCGCTCCTGGTACCGCAAGGCCAAAGCCGGTTTTGCTTGCGCCTATTACGAGAAGTACATGAGTCGCAAGCCATGTCCCGACTGCCGGGGCGCCCGCCTCAATGCCCAGGCGCGGCATGTCCTGGTCGGCGGGAAGGCCCTTCATGAATTGTGCGCCATGTCGGTGCTCCAGGTGCGAGAATTCTTCGACACGTTGCACCTTGACCCGACCGAGCGGCTGATTGCCGCCGAGGTGTTGAAGGAGGTGGGCGGGCGGCTCTCGTTCTTGTCGAATGTGGGTCTTGACTATCTGACGCTTGATCGCCCGGCGCCGACGCTTTCGGGCGGCGAGGCCCAGCGGATTCGCCTGGCTGGTCAGATCGGCTGCGGCCTGGTGGGCGTGCTTTACGTTCTTGACGAGCCGTCGATCGGACTGCATCCGCGCGACAACCGGCGGCTCCTGGCCAGCCTCGAACGATTGCGGGACATGGGCAACACCGTCGTGGTCGTCGAGCATGACGAGGAGACGATGCGAACCGCCGACCTGATCGTTGATTTCGGCCCGGGACCGGGGGTTCGCGGCGGGGAGGTGGTGGCCACGGGCACGATTGACGAGATGGCGGCAAATGAGAAGTCACTCACGGGCGCGTACTTGGCAGGCCGGCGGAGTATCGAGGTGCCGAAGCAGCGACGGCCCGTGGATGTCGAGACGATGCGCAAGGTGACTCGTGGCAGAGAGGACCAGAAACCATGAGCGGGCAATCGGAAGTACGGATTGCAGATGAGGAAACGTGCCGCAGGTTTGCGGAGGTGTGCCGGTTGACGCAGGAACGGCTTGGCCGGATGTCAGCCGCTGAACGCGACCGCTTGCTTCAGGAGTACATGGCGGAAGTGCATACTCCGGAGAAGAAGTTCGAGATGCTTTGCCGGATGACAACAACGATGCTTCGTTTGCGGCGCGGGGCGGCGCAGGCAAGGCAGACGGAGGGCAGCGACGATGGCAAATGATGATTTCGCCGGCTTGATTCGGCAGGTCACCACTCCTCTTGAAGAGCAGGGGGTTGTCTATGCGATCACCGGCTCGGTCGCAAGCAGCATACATGGTGAACCCCGTGCCAGCATCGATGTGGACATTGTGATGAACATGAGGCCCAACCAGGTATCGAGGCTTGTTGCCGACCTGGGCCCTCGTTTCTATGCCGACGCAGATGTGATACGCCAGGCGTGCGTCGATCATTCGATGACCAATGTGATCCACCGTAAGACTTCCCTCAAATTTGATCTGAGCATGCTGCCGGATACTCCCTACTACCGGGAGGTGCTTCGAAGACGAGTCTGGGTTGAATATCCGGAGAGCGACCTCAGGATCTGCGTGGTATCGGCGGAAGACATCGTTCTCATGAAGCTCTTGTGGCGCAAGACCACGGGTTCCAGGAAGCAGTGGGAAAACGCCCTGAGTGTTGTCAGGACTCAACGTACTCGGCTGGACTGGACTTATCTTCGGGGGTGGGCAGCGGAACTCGGCATCAAGACGGACCTTGAAGAACTGGCGCGTGAGGCGGGGATCTAGTGAGCAAGCGACGGCGTGCCATGGGCAAAGGGGCGATACCTGTTGCTGATGACCGGCAGCGCTGGCTGACCGTGCGCGGGGCGAGGCACAACAACCTCAAGAACGTTGATGTTCATTTCCCGCTGGGACGGTTCATCTGTGTGACCGGCGTCTCGGGCAGCGGCAAGAGTTCGCTGGTCATTGACATTCTCCGCGAGCGCCTGGCCCGCGACCTGAACGGAGCCGAGGAGGTCAGTCCCGGTGATTGCGACGGCATCGACGGTCTTGAGCATCTCGACAAGGTGATCGACATCGATCAGCAGCCGATCGGCCGTACTCCGCGAAGCAACCCGGCCACCTATATCAAGGTGTTCGACGAAATTCGCGACCTTTACGCCCGGCTGCCGGATTCGAAAGTGCGCGGCTATAAACCGGGGCGGTTCAGCTTCAACGTGCCGAGCGGCGAAGAGGGCGGCGGCCGGTGCGAGGCCTGCGAAGGCAACGGGGCCAACCGCCTGGACATGGAGTTTCTCGCCGATATCTGGGTTCCCTGTCCTGTCTGCGAAGGGCGCCGCTTCAACCGCGAGACGCTCGCCATCCACTTTCGCGGCAAGAGCATCGCCGACGTCCTGGACATGGACGTACAGGAAGCTCTCCGGCACTTCGCGAACATCCCGAAGATTGCCGGCATGCTCCAGACGCTGCATGACGTCGGCCTGGACTACATCAAGCTCGGGCAATCGTCAACGACGCTGTCGGGCGGCGAGGCACAACGGATCAAACTCGGCCGCGAGCTGGTGCGGAGGAGTACCGGCCGAACGCTATATATCCTCGATGAGCCGACAACAGGACTACACTTCGAGGACATTCGGCGACTCCTGCAGGTGCTCCACGGCTTCGTGGACAGCGGCAACACAGTGGTGGTGATCGAGCACAATCTCGACGTGATCAAGACGGCCGACTGGGTCATCGACCTTGGCCCCGAGGGCGGCGAGGCCGGCGGGTATGTGGTCGTGGCCGGGACGCCCGAACAGGTCGCCGAGTGCGAGGCGTCATACACCGGTCAGGCCCTCCGGCCGGTGCTCCGTCTGGACGGTCACCCCCCCCAGCCCCCCCTTGCTAAGGGGGGGGGGTTGCAGCCCCCCCTTGCTAAGGGGGGGAGGTTGCAGGCCTCCCTTGCTAAGGGGGGGAGGTTGCAGGCCTCCCTTGCTAAGGGGGGGAGATTGCAGGCCTCCCTTGCTGACGGGGGGAGGTTGGCAAGCGGGCCCGGCTTAGCGGTTCCTGCTCTTGGCGGAGAAGCCAGTGCAGTTCCCTCTCTTAATGGGGAGGAGCGCTCTCTTCTTCCCCCCCTTAACAAGGGGGGGGCAGGGGGGGTAGCCCCCGGCGAAGGGGACAACGGCGAGGCCGCCGAGGTTACGGTCGTCGGGGCCGGCCAGCATAATCTCAAGGATGTCACGGTTTCCTTCCCTCGCGGCAAGATTACCGTTTGCAGCGGAGTGTCCGGCAGCGGCAAGAGCAGCTTCGCTCTCGACACCGTGTACGCCGAAGGCCAGCGCCGATACGTCGAATCTCTCAGCACCTATGCTCGCCAGTTTCTTGGCCAGCTCGCAAAGCCCAAAGTGGAGCGCATCGAAGGCCTGTCTCCGGCCATCAGCATCGAGCAGAAGACCGCCGCCCGCTCGCCGCGTTCCACGGTGGGCACGGTGACCGAGGTTTTCGATTACATGCGCATTCTCTGGGCGCGTATAGGCATTCCTTATTGCCCCAAGTGCGATGTTCCCATCGGCACGCAAACCAGTGACGAAATCATCGATAAAGTCCTGGACTTGCCGGAAGGGACTCGAGCGCTTGTGCTGGCTCCCATCGAGCAGACGGGCAACGAAGACTACGCGGCGCTGTTTGCCCGCGAGCAAGCCAGTGGTTTTGCCCGCGTGCGGGTGGACGGCCAGGTGTACGAGCTTGAAAAGCCGCCCTCACTGGATCGCAAGAGTCGTCACTCGGTTGAGCTGGTGGTGGACCGGGTGGTCATTCGCAAACGGGAGCGGTCACGCATTGCCGACAGTATTGAAATGGCTTTGTCGATCGGGAGCGGCTGGGTCATGCTCGCGCCCGTGGACGGAGGTGAGGCGCTTCGATTCTCCCAGAGACGGTCGTGCACGCAATGCGGTACCGCCTACGAAGACCTGACGCCGCATCATTTCTCCTTCAACACGCGCCTCGGCTGGTGTGAGACCTGCGAGGGGCTCGGTACGCAGAAGGGGGCCAGCGTTGCGATGGTCGTGCCCAACCCGCGACGTTCGATACGTGACGGGGCGATCGCCGGCTGGGAGGATTTCGAGGAGAATACCTTGTTGGCCGAAATGGTCGGTCTGGTGGCGGATCATCTGGGAGTCTCGCCGGGTATTCCCTGGTGCAAGCTTCCAGCCGAAGCTCAGCGGGGCCTGCTCTATGGCACGGGGGCTCACTGGTACGATCTCGGTCAAGGCGTCCGTTTCCAGTGGAAGGGGTTCTACCCGGCGATTGATGAGGCTTCGCGTTCGAGCTGGCAATACCGCCAGCGGCTGAGCCAGCTGACTTCCGAGGTGGCCTGTCAGAAGTGCGGAGGAGGGCGGCTGCGGCCGGACGCCGCGGCGGTTCGCGTCGGCGGCAAGACCATTGTCGACGTCTGCCGGATGCCGTTGGATGATTGCCTGCGGTTCTTCAAGGATCTGCGGCTGGATGCCCGCCAGCGCAGAGTGGCCGGCGAACTTCTGTTTGAGATCCGCAATCGGTTGCAATTCCTGGTCGATGTCGGCCTCGATTACGTGACGCTTCACCGTTCGGCCCCGACGCTCTCCGGTGGCGAGTCTCAGCGGATTCGCCTCGCCTCCCAGATCGGCAGCGGGCTCACCGGCGTTCTTTACGTTCTTGATGAGCCAACCATCGGCCTGCATCCGCGAGACACGCGGCGGCTGATTTCCGCCTTGCACCGGCTTCGGGATCTTGGCAACACACTTCTGATGGTCGAACACGATCGCGACGTGATCACGGAGTCGGACCACGTTCTCGATTTCGGGCCGGGCGCTGGAGCGTTCGGCGGGCGAATCGTGGCCGCCGGCACGCCTCAACAGCTCAGAACGGCCCAGGAATCGCTCACCGGCCGGTATCTGGGCGGCCGCGAAGCGATCCCCATCCCGGCGCGGCGACGCCCCGGCAACGGCCGGTTCCTTCGCATCATCGGCGCCCGCCAGAACAATCTTCGCAACATTGATGTCGACATTCCGCTCGGTTGCCTCGTGGTCGTCACCGGCGTGTCCGGCAGCGGCAAGAGTTCGCTGGTCAACGACGTATTGCACAACGCCTTGGCCAGGCGCATTCATCGGGCCGGCGTGGAGCCCGGGGCCCACGACGAGATTATCGGGGTTGAATTCATCGACAAGGTCATCAACGTGGATCAGTCGCCGATCGGCAGCTCGCCCACGAGCAACCCGGCCACGTATACCGGTGTGTTCGACGAGATTCGGGCGCTGTTCGCTCGCCTGCCGGAAGCCAAGGTGCGCGGCTACAATGCCAACCGTTTCAGTTTCAACCGGCCGGGTGGCCGATGCGAGGCCTGCGAGGGCAACGGCCAGCGCTGCATCGAGATGCACTTCCTGCCTGATGTATGGATCACCTGCGAGACCTGCGGCGGCACGCGTTACAAGGCGGAGACGCTCGAGGTGCGGTATAAGGGCAAGAGCATCGCTGATGTGCTTTCCATGCGTATTTCGGAGGCTCTCGAACACTTCAAGAACGTGCCGCGCGTGCGGCGGATGCTTCAGACGCTTGATGACGTCGGTCTCGGATATCTTCAGCTCGGACAGCCGGCGCCCACGTTGTCGGGCGGCGAGGCCCAGCGGGTGAAACTCGCGGCCGAACTGGGCCGCCCAAGCACCGGCAAGACCCTTTACATTCTCGATGAGCCGACCACCGGCCTGCACTTCGAGGATCTGCGAAGACTGCTTGACGTGTTGCACCGGTTGTGCGACATGGGCAACACCGTCGTCTGCATCGAGCACAATCTCGATGTGATCAAGACGGCCGACTGGATCATCGACCTTGGTCCGGAGGGTGGCGCCGCAGGCGGAGATATCGTGGCCGAGGGCCCGCCGGAGAGAGTGGTTGCCAGTCAGCGATCGCATACCGGGCGTATCCTGGCGGAGGTCCTTCGCAGCGGAACGCGGGTCGAGCGAAAGATCTTCGACCCGGCGCGGGCTCTGGTTACCGAAGATGTCTCGATCACCGCCGAGGAGGACATCGGCCAGGCGAAGATGCCCTGGGAGATCGACGGCCGCCGCTGGCATACGCGAGATCGGGTCGGCCCACGAGGTGAGCCGGCGAGGTGGGAAGGGGCGGCCCTCGAATGGCTCATCGATCAGATTGAGAAGATCGGCCAAGGCCGGCTGTCGCCGACCAACTACAACTCCCGGAGCACCGTCGAGATCAAGATGCCCGGCAGCGCGTCTCCCTGGTTCTTCCACGCTCGAACCGGCGGCGTGTGGTTGCTGGATGTCACCTTCCGCGTGCCCGCTCGGGCGTTCAGCAACGCCGAAGTGCGCCGACTGATCCCCCTCAAGACGCTCGATGAGATGAACGAGCTGCCGATCTACGGCAAGGAGCCGCGGGTGAACGTACGCCATTCAGGGCGTCTGACCGACGACGTGCGCATTCTGATTCACTCCAAGAAGGAGATCGCCACCGCCGACTGTCGCGAGTTCATCAAGAGGGCGTTTCAGGCTTACCAGCGGCTGATCCGCAAAATGGGCGAGGACGTCGAGATGCGCCAGCCGTGGAAGGTCAACGGCCGGCAGTGGCACCTGTCGCAGCAGATGCTGTCGAAGAACACCGAGAAGCTCTGGAGGGGATCTTTGATCGTGGAGATGCTCGGCCGGCTCAAGAAAATGGTCCCTGAAATCAGGGAGGACTGGACGCGGAAGGTCATGGTGGTGCTGCAGCATCCGGAGGTACCCGGGGTCTGGGCACGGTTCATTACTAACCAGGCCAATGCCATGCGGGTTGAGGTCCATTGCGCACGGGGGCAATTCACGCCTGCCCTGATCGACAAGCTCGGGATCGACCCGGTCATCCGCCACCTCAGCCATCACGATCAGGTCCAGTTCTGGCTGCAGAAATCGCAGCAGTGCGACCAGGAACAGCTCGAGCGGCTGGTACGCGAGTCAATCGCATCGCTGAGAAAGGAATGACACAGAAATGGCCAATGCTCAAGGCCCAATGACCAAGGAATGACCAATGCCGAAATCTGAATGCCCAATGAATGACCAAGCACGAAATCCGAACAGCGATGCTCCACCTGAGGTTTCGTCATTCGGGCTTCGAGCTTCATTGGTCATTGGGATTTGGTCATTGGGCTTTTGCCGTCACGGCTTCCGTCTTATGAGGAGGGCCACGTGAAATGAGCACCCTGGTCCCCAATCGCCTGTTGTTCCGCTTTGAGTTCCCGCTGCGGTACCGCTCGTCGCCGGTGATCGACGGCGATCTGTCCGATTGGCCCGACGAGTTCCTGCTCCCGGATTTTGGCAGGCTCGACAACTGCAGGTCTTTCGGCAAGGTATGGATGGCGTGGAACGAAACCGGCCTGTTCATCGCCTGTCGCGTTGAAGGCCGAAGGGCTCCTTTCAGATGCGAGCCGCGACGGTTCTGGGAAGGCGACAATCTTCGCCTATGTACGGATATGCGCGACACCCGCGAGATCAAGCGGGCCTCACGGTATTGCCAGCAGTTCTATTTTCTCCCGGCCGGCGGAGGGCGCCACGGCCGCGATCCGTGCGCCGGCGCCGCCCGGATCCATCGTGCCGCCGAGAATGCCCCTTTGCCGCCGGAGGGCTCGATCCCGATCGCCGGTCGGCGTGACGGCGACGTCTACACGCTCGAAGCCCGGATTCCGGGCGAGATCCTCTCGGGCTTCGATCCCGACGAGCATCCTCGGATCGGACTGTATACCATGCTGGAGGACGTCGAACTCGGACAGCAGTACCTGACCGTCGGCGACGAGTTCAATTGGCACATCGACCCCAGCACCTGGGCAACGGCGGTCCTGACCAGAGACGCATGACCGTGCTACTGGGCGTCCTTCGGCGGGCCCTCTGCGTGCTCGACGAGTCGCCCGGTATTCTCGGCGATGCGAAACATGACGAGAAGCAGTTCCAGGTAGACTCGACTCAGAATGACCGCCAATATGAACGCGATGGGCGCCCCGATCAGGCCACCGAGGATTCCGCCCGCCGATCCGGATCCAAGCCCGGCCGCCAGAAGCGCCAGTGCCCAGATCGCGGAGCCGATAATGGCCAGAATGAAAAGAATCTTGATGATCTTGGGGGTAATGAAATCGCTGAAGGACATGTCGAGCAGGCTGGAGAAGAAACTCTTGGCATCATTCATTGGCGTATCTCCTTGTGATGTGCAGATGTGCCTGCACGGTTCCCGGGAATTGCCGGCGCGGTCCCCGCGGATGACGCGGAGAGCGGCGTGCGGCCATCATCTTCCCAGGGGATGGTCTGTTTTGTCAACCGGAGCCGGCTTTTCGCGTGTCTTATCGATGCGGGGCTTCGGGTCTTGCGTGATCGCAGGGAATCGCCCTTTCTGCCGCCGGTCGCTTGCCCAGGCTTTTCTGTCGCGATCGGCTTGCTGATTGCCGTTCGCGCGATACCCCCGCGTCGTGACGCGTTTCGGGTGCTTCTCGGCTTCAAGGTGGGTCCACGGTTGACAACCCATCGCCGTGCATGCACATTGTCTGCCTGTTTTGGGGTTTCCAGCCGCGTGGTTTGAGTGCCCGTGTCATGAGTCTGAAGTACCGTTTCCTCGCCATCGACGTTGACGGGACGTTGATGAACTCGCGCAATGAATTGCCACCCGCCCACCGCCAAGCCTTACACCGGGCCCATGAGGCCGGCATGATCGTCTGCCTGTGCACCGGTCGTATGCTGGCCGAGGCCCGCGCGGTGCTCGATGAGATCGGCCTGGATTCAGATGTGGGCGTGTTCGTTTTCGGGGCGATCGTCAGCGAGTTGTCCACCGGCCGAACGATGCACCGCACGACGATTGCGCACCACCTGGCGGATCGGTTGGTCGCCCATTTTCGATCGCTGGGTTCTCCGGTTCTGGTGCTGTACGATTCCGCTGAGGCCGGCGTGGATTACCGCTACATACCGGGCGAGCGGAATCGCAAGTACTTCGAGCGTTGGCTGCAGATCTCGCCTTCTCGCACTGAGCACCTTGCAGAGTGGCGGCCGTTGCCTTTCGAGCCGGTTCGAATCGGCGTCATCGAGGATCCGGCCCACATCGGCGAGACCTTCACCTCCGTGCGGCAGGCTTTCTCGCCGGTCGAGCTGAAATGCAATTCTATCTTCGCTCCCAACTATGGCCTGCATGTGGTCGAATGCTTTGCCCCGACGGTCAACAAGTGGCACGGGATCATGCAGGTTGCCGGACCGATGGGTGTCGACGGTTCTGAAGTGGTGGCTATTGGAGACGACGTGAATGATCTCGAGATGATCCGCCATGCCGGCCTGGGGGTGGCGATGGGCAACGCCGTTGCCTCGGTGAAAGCCGTCGCCCGGTGGCATGTGCCCAGCAACGACGAAGACGGCCTGGCGGTGGCGATTGAGAGGATACTGAAGAATGATGAGTGATGAATGCAGCATGATGAATGGGGAACGCGCGGGACCTGGCTTACATAACGCATCCTCCCTCAACGCCCCGGCAGCGTCGAAGGCAGACAGCCAGGGGCGCGAGCCCCTGGGATCCGTGCCCCATCGGCAGGTCAGCCTCGGCGGGGCGGCAGGTGCCGGAGGTTTCATATTCATCGTGTTCTTCCTTTTCCTCCTCGCGGCGGTCGTCCCGGTGCCGCACGTTCTCGCGAACGATTCCCGATCTGTCGGTGGCGAGTACCGCGCCGACGTGCCCTACCCCGAGTTCATGCCCATGTGGCGCGAGGGGTGGTCATGGACCGACGAAAACGGCGAGAAGATCCGGTATGCCCACCCGGACATGCCGCTCGGCGGTTACCTCTTTGCCATTTTTCGCAATAGCAGCGACAAGATGATGGTGGTCGAGGATGTGCTGCTGGACGGCGTGAGCCTTGCCCAGGCAGTCGCCCCGGAACACAAGCCGAAGAACCACCCGGACGACAAGTACCCCTCCAGCCTTCAGTTTTCCAGGCTGCCCAAGGATCAGATCGACAGGCTGGTAGCGGCCGGCGAGCCGGTATGGTGGAAGACCGAGCCGATGATCGTACCCCCCGGCGGATACGGACAAGTCACTGTGCGTCTTCGCCGCGACCCGAAGGTCGAGGTGCTGACCGTCTCGATTCCTGGTCTTCCTGAGACCGACGCCCGGGTCGCCGTCCCCGTCAAAACAAAGCAGCCTTGGTTCTTCAGCATCAACTTCACACCTGAGTTTGATGCCGCCTACGCCTACCTGCGTCACCCGGGCGGCAAGGGTATCGCCCCACGACAGATCCTGCTCGACGGCCAGGATGTCACCAGCCGCTGCACGATCGTAGCCGACGATGCCATCGATACCGTCCCGGTGATCATCAATCCCGCCTCGGCCTTCAAGAAGGGCACTTGGTACCTGTTCCAGGCCGTCTATGCCGACGGCGGCATCGCCAGAGTCAGCATCGGCGCCTGGCAGCCCGGCCTGGTCTACGGCATGTGGGGCTACTCCAAGGTCGGCAAGACCGCGGACGACAATCGCAAGTTCTTTCTCGAGGACATGCGCGTGCACAACATCAACACGCTTATGTACTCGATACCCGGCGAGGTGCGGGAGTTCCTTCGATCGAAAGAAGGGCAGGAATACTCGAAGAAGACCGGTATCCGGATCATGACCAACTGGGTCGGCGATGCGGTCAACCCCCCGTTCCTTTTTCTGACGGATGAGCCGGACGCCGGTGACTTCGCAAGCAGGATGCTCGACCCATACAAGCGGATCGGCAGCCTCGCCCAGTGGCTGGTCAATCGGGCAAACATGTTTCGCCGCGAGGACGCCGGCACGCCGGTCCTGCTCAACGTGGACAACACCTTCAAGCCCGAGAACTGGTACACCTACGCTCAACTGCCCGACCTGCCGTGCGCCGATCCGTATTATCAGGAGGGCGTGCAAAGCGTGCTGGAGTCTGACCCGACGAACTGGGGGCCGTACCTCAAACCCACATACGTTTACGCTGTCGGGACGATCTATCAGTCGGCTGGTGCACCCAAACCCATGCACCTGATTCTGCATACATGCCGCTTCGACATGAAGGATTGCCCATATCGCGGACCGACGCCGCAGGAGAAGCGGATCGAGGTTTACTACTCCCTCGCGGCCGGGGCCAAGGCCATGTCGTTCTGGTGGTACACGCCATTCGGCGAGTATTACGGGTGCGGCGGCAGCGACAAGGAAATGAAAACCCTGTGGAGAGAGATCGGCCTGGTCGGCGCGGAAATCCGCTCGGCCGAGTCGGCCCTCATCCGCAGTTGCCCGGCGACCGTTCCCGTCAGCGGCCCACGAATGCTGTGGATCCGCTCGCTGCTCGTCGGTGACGACGCCCTGGCGCTCATTGTCGTCAACGACAACTTCGCTTCCGATCGCCTCGGCACGATCTACCGGCCTGTCGAGAAAGCCGGAGTGAAGGTGCATGTGCCCTCCTGGCTTAAGCTTGCCGACGTCTTTGAGATCACTGCTGAGGGAGCACGCGATATCAAGTGGCAGATTGACGCCGGCGAACTCACCTTGGACCTCGGCACCGTCAACCTGACGCGATTCATTCTGGTCAGCAAGTCCGCCAGCCTTCGCGAGCAGACGCAGCAGGTCTATCAGGATCGCTTCGCCGCCAACGTCAAAACACTGTTGAGCGATCAGGCCCCCAAGTAGGGCCGACGCCCTCGTCGGCCCCAGTGCGTCTGCGAGTGTACTCGATCAGAGGGGTGCAAGTCCCCTCCAGGCCTGCGCTCTCCGGCCT
>DAOOIV010000095.1 GCA_035384605.1 Phycisphaerae bacterium | reverse complement strand
CGATCGACTCGGCCGACTGGACCGAACTGGACAACGTCCTCTTCTCCCATGACGTGGACGGCCATGCCCAGAGCAGCCACTACGACCTGATGGTGATGGACTGGCTATGGGTGCGTCTCACGCCTGACGGCAGCGACGTCATCGACTCCGGCACCGACGTGGAAGCCTTGCTGGCGCCTGACCCGCCGACAGCCTGGACATTGACGAACAGCTTGGCCGCGGTTGATGGGCCAATCGCCACCCCGGCCGGCAACCTGTTCGTAACCATGGCCAGCATCGGTGGAGCGGCCCGACAACTGCTGCCGGTTGGTCAAACCGCCGTGGTGACACTCTCGCTGACAATCAGCGGAACACCCGGTACCTACCGCCTGACGCTGAGCGACGCATCGTTCATCAATGAGGCCATGGCGAGTGTCCCGATGATTGGTGGGCCTGAACTGGAAATCATTGTGGGGCAGTAGTAACGGCACAGGACGGCAGTCTTGTGACGAGCTGGGCCGCCGCTCACTCGGTGTGATCGTGCCAAAGGCATGAAGTGCGGAGGGAGCGACCCGGCGGCTACTCCCTCCGCACCATCATTGCTCAAGCCTTTCCTGTGGCCTGCCCAGCCGCCCCACGTGGTGTTGGAAGGTCTCGGCCATTGGCTGTCAGTTCTCAGCGATCAGACCTCAGCCAGATAAGACGATGCTCGCGCGGAGACGCTGAGACGCGGAGAGATGCGGGCGGGTGCTCTTCCTTGCGATCTCTGCGGCTCTGCGCGAGAAGTGGTCCGTTTGGACTGTTCGTCTGTTGGTCTGCCAAGGAATCACGGATCCTGGATCCTGAACCTCCTCATCAGGGCCGAAGCGGTCGACGGCGTGTTGGCGATGGATTATGCTGTGACCGTCCGCGTCAGGTAATCAGACCCGGTCGCGTGGATGTCAGATCGAGGTCACGAAGCTTCTGGGACGAGGCGCTATGAGTTCAGCGAGTCAACAACCCGAGAAATCCGCAGCCCACCCGGCCGGCCGGCAGAGCAGTGGTCAGTCCTCCGTTTTGGCCCATCGAGTCCATCTTGCCGCCATGAGTCTCCTGACTCTGGCGCTCGCGTCATATCTCATGCGCGAGTTCGCGGGGATTCTGCAACAACTGCTCGTTGCCGCTTTCATCGGCTACCTGATTGTGCCGATTCATCGCTGGTTTGTGCGTCGCCGCATCGCTTCCTGGCTGTCTTATCTGCTGCTCGTATCGGTCTTTCTGGCCGCATCTTATGGATTGGGCCAGATGATCTATCACAGCTTCTACGATCTGACCAAGAATATCCCGCGATACCAGCACAACCTCTCGGAAATGACTCGCCGGGCCGCCGATTGGATTCCGGGCGTCGATCGAGATCTGCTGCAACAGATCATTGTCGGGCAAACGGCCACCGTGGAGAGCAGCGTCACCATGATTCGATCGGCGCTGGGCACGTTCTTCAATTTCGTGAGCCAGATGGCGGTTGTACTCGTCTATCTGGTATTCCTGCTCGCCGAGCACAGCGGCTTCCGTCGCCGAATGGACGCGGCTTTCGGCGGGGAGCGAGGCGGCCGTATCATGGCGGTGGTGGATAAGATCAACGCCTCGATCGCCCAGTACATCGCGGTCAAAACGCTCATGAGCCTCCTGACCGGAGGTCTGACGGTGGTCATTCTCCTTCTGCTGGATGTCGACTTCGCGGTGTTGTGGGGCATCATCGCGTTCCTGTTGAATTTCATCCCGTACCTGGGCAGCCTGATCGCCACGCTGCTTCCGGCGTTGCTGGCCCTGGTCGACAGCGACAGTCCGTGGCGGGGGCTTGCCACTCTGGTCGCGCTGGCGATCGTGCAGAACGGGATCGGCTACATCGTGGAGCCCCGTGTGGCCGGCAACCGCCTGAACCTCAGCCCGTTGATTATTCTTCTCGCGCTCGCTTTCGGCGGAGCGATTTGGGGAATCATCGGCATGATCTTGGCCGTACCAATCACGGTGGCGATCAAGGCCGTCCTCGAAAACCTCGAAGACACTCGGCCGCTGGGTACGATGATGTCGAACATGTGAGGGACGGCCGGGGAAGAGGCGAAAGGCTTGTGGCAGCCAAGCCGTTTCAGTCTCTTCCGTCGGGACTGGTGCGCATTTTGCGCGCATGTTTCTGGATCGCAGAACGCTTGGGTTGCGGTCCGCAAAAAGGCGGTCCGCCTTAGACTTCTCACACCACTTCGAGCAGACGCTGCCGAATGCGCCGGATCAAGGCCGGATCGTCAATCTTGCTTCCGTTGTTGGTGGTGACGTAGAAGGCGTCAACCACCTGGCTGTAATGGGTTGAGATTTTCGCGGAGTGCACAGAAAGATCAATCTCAAACATCGTCCTGGTGATCGCGTAGAGCAGGCCCAGACGGTCATTGGCGAAGATCTCAATGATTGTGAAGCGATCGGAACTGGAATTGTCGATCTCAACCTGAGCGGGTTCCTGCGGACCGGCATGAGGTCCTCGGCTCAACGGTTCGCCTCGCCGGGTTATCAGCGCCTCGACCGTTTCCTGCCCGAGGAGCACGCGCTCTATACGTTCTCCGATTTCTGTCATCCGTTCGGGCGGCGGCGGGCCTGAAAAATCCAGGTCCAAGCCGCGGAACGTGTCCAGAACGACGCCGTCCGGTCGGGTGATGATCTGCGCGTCGACGATCTGAAAGCCCGATGCGGCGAGAGCTCCGGCGGCTTTCGAGAAGATGCCCGGGATCAGTCTCTCGTGGGTGAGCACGGTGTACTCTGAAAGCTGGAGATCCTTACGATATTCGGCCGTGACTCGGACACCAGCCCCATCCATACCGTGCAGCAACCGCAAGTGCGCTTTCACTCGCCGCGGCTCCGTGCCGGTCAGGTAGGACGGGGGCATGGCGTCGAGTTGTCCTGTGAGCCAAGTGGGGTCAAAGGTGCCGGCCAGTCTTTCGTGAAGCGAGGAACGCACGGCCGCCAATCTGTTTGCAGCATCACCCAACGGCGTTTCGCCGGTAAGGCATTCCATCGCGCGGGCGTAGAGGTTGGTGAGCAAGGATTCCTTCCAGGTGGTGAACTCACCGGGCGCAACCGCCTCGGTGTCGGCGGCGGTTAGAACATAGAGCATGCGAAGCAACTCCGGCGTTGCGACCAGTCGACTGAACTGGAGGAGGGTATCGGCGTCGGCTGGGTCGCGCCGCTGTGAAGTGTGGGCCATCAGCAGGTGGCGACGAACGAGAAACACGAGCAGTCGTGCTTCATGTTCATCCAAATCGAAGTCTCGGGCAGCGTCCTCGGCCATCTGTCGGCCGACTTCACAGTGGTCTTCCCCAAGACCTTTCCCGAGGTCGTGGAGCAGCAGGGCAAGGTGAAGAAGGTCCTTGCGCCGGATATCACGATACGCCAGGCCCAGCGGAGTGCGTTCATCCGCAAGACGCGCAGCGGCCTCGACAGCTCGAATCACGTGTTCGTCAATCGTGTAGTGGTGCAGCAGACTGAACTGGATCAAGCCGCGGGCGTGCTCGAAAGGGGGGATGAGCCGTTGCAGGAGGCCGACGCCGTGAAGGTTCCGGAGCAGAGTGCCCAGGCCGTGCGGCTGGGCGAGGCATTCCAGAAACCTGCGGCGTTCGGCAGTGGTGACGATGCAGGCCGGCAGGTGTTGTCGTATTTCGGATAGCGTGTCGGAGTGCACCGGCACGCCGAATCGTCTGGCCAGATCGAACGCCTGAAGCACGGTGTCGGCCTGACCGAAGGAACGGCCATCGGTGCCCCCGACAATCTCAATATGGTCGGGGTAGGCAACGATGCTGGGGGTCACGCGGCGACTCAGGATGCGGCTGTACAGCCTGCGGACCGGTGACCGTCTTTCAAGCCGTTCGATGAACCGCAACAGCAGGTCGCGAAGGCCGGCCGTGTGCCGGTAGTACTGTTGCATGAAGCACTCAACAGGAAGGAGGGCACCTTGCTGTCGGTAGCCGTATTGTTCGGCCAGCCGCAGTTGTTCCTCGCGAGTCAGCACATCCTGGGCGGAACCGGCGTGGAAATGAAGGGCGTGACGGATTCCGCGGAGGAACTCATGCGCTCCGACGATCGTGTCGGCCTCTTCGGCCGCTAGTATGCCGTCGGCCCGCAAACGGTTCAGGTCTGAGTCGCCGTAACGCGCCATTGCCAGCCAGCGCAGGAGATGGACATCCCGCAGGCCGCCGGGACTCTTCTTAACATTCGGTTCGAGCAGCAGCGCCGTCCGGCTGAAGTAGTCCTCGTGTTCTTCGGATCGAGAGGCGACAGCCTGGTTGATGAACGCGCGAAGGGCCCGGTGGCCTCGCGGAGGACAGACGCGTAGCCGCAGGTTCGTGTAGAGCTCGGGATCACCGACAATCAGGCGGGTTTCGAACAGCGCGGTCCTTGCGGCGAAGTCGGTCTCTGCGAAGGAGCCGCACTCGCCCGGGCTTCGAACGCTTTGCGACAGATGAAGCCCCGCATCCCAGAGATCCCGAACAAGTCGAGACACGAAATCCCTCGTGACCGCCGACGGCTGAGAGACGGTGAGAAAGAGCAGATCCAGGTCTGAATACGGCGCAAGGTCGCCGCGACCGTATCCGCCGACCGCAACGAGCGAGAGCGAGCCGAGCACGGAAACACGGTCATCCGGCGGAAGATCCTGGATCGCCGCCAGGTACGCTTGCCTGACCACCGAGTCACACAGGGCCGTGAGGGCCTTACTGACCTCAGCGGCTGAGCCACCGCTGTGATACATATGTCTGATCCGCTCCCGTCCCAGGATGAAATGCTCTTTCAGCCGTGAGGGATCCGATTCGGAATCGGTCGTCGGTAAGGGGTGGTTGCTCATTGAGCACCTGTGCAAACCGCATGTTCCCGGAAACCTGTCTGGAGAATCGAAGAGTCTCAACCGCTCCGGTCAGCCGCCGAAAGATGGGAGCCGGAGTTGAGGATCGCCGCCTTCGGCTCCGGGAGCGACGCCGCGTCCCGTGCGGAGAACAAGGAAGTGCTCGATCGCGTCGGCCAGAGCTTTTTCCGCCCGACGCAAGCGCCGCAGCGCTGAGTTGCTTGTTCCCATGGTCAGGAAGAACGAGGTCAAATCGCCGCCGGTCCTTTTTCACCGGTGCGAATCCGCACGATCTCGTCGAGCGATGAAACGAATATCTTTCCGTCGCCGATCTGCCCCGTGCGGGCGGCTTTGGCGATGGTCTCCAGGACCTCGGCCACCTTCGCTTCGGGCACGACGACTTCGATCTTCACCTTGGGTATGAAATCCACGGTGTACTCGGCCCCGCGGTAATGCTCGGTGTGGCCTTTCTGACGCCCGAACCCGCGGACTTCGCTCACCGTAAGCCCTTGGATACCGATCGCGGTCAGAGCGGTTTTGACCTCGTCCAGCTTGAACGGCTTGATAATGGCTTCGATTTTCTTCATCCAAGCCTCCTTTCAGCGGAGGAATGATCCGTCTCTCGACGGTCGGTGTCAGGAGTTCGGAAGTCTTGTCGTCCTATCACACAATCCCTCACTCGGTTCAGGAACCGGCCCGCGATGCCGGGAACGATTCCAGGATACTCAGTGCTTCAGAAGTTGGAAGTTCGGATAACCTTCCATGCCGTGCTCGTCGACATCGAGGCCTCTGAGTTCCTCTTCGGGGCTGACACGCAACCCCGTCAGAGCCTTCAATCCCAGGAACAGGGCGAAACCGGCCAGCAGGCACCAGATCCCGACCAGGACTGCGCCAATCAACTGCATTTTGAGCTGCTCGACACCGCCGCCATAGAACAGCCCCGGCAGCGGCCCGGTCGAACCGTGTACCGGGTTGGAGAACAGGCCGAGGGCCAAAGTGCCCCAGATACCGTTAACCAGGTGGACGGAAACCGCACCCACCGGGTCGTCCACTTTCAGCAGTCGGTCGATGAAGACGACGGAGCCGACTACCAGAACGCCCGCGACGAGGCCGATGAGTCCGGCCGCCCAGGTGTCAACGAATGCACATGGTGCCGTCACCGCCACCAGGCCGGCCAGGCAGCCGTTGCCCGCCATGCTGGCGTCCCACTTGCTAAACCAGAGCTTCGATGTCAGCAGGGCGCCGATCGTTCCCGTCGCCGCTGCGAAGTTCGTGGTCACTGCGATGTGAGCGATGGCTGCTCCGCACCCGGTGGCCATCATGGTGCTGCCGGGGTTGAAGCCGAACCAGCCCAGCCAGAGGATGAACACGCCAAGGATCGCCAGCGGAAAGTTGTGACCCGGAATGGCATTGACCTTCCCGCCCGGGCCGTATTTGCCCATTCGCGGCCCCAGAACAATCGCACCGGTTAGCGCCAGCCAGCCGCCTACCGAGTGAACCACGGTCGAGCCGGCGAAGTCAAACATGCCTTTGCCTTCGCCGAACATGTTGCCGGCCGATAAAAGCCCTCCGCCCCAGATCCAATGACCGGCGACCGGGTATATGAATACGGTGATTGCCAGGCTGTACAGCATGTAGCTGGTGAACCTCGTGCGTTCGGCCATGGCGCCCGACACGATCGTTGCGGCCGTCCCCGCAAAGACGAGCTGGAAAATGAACTTGGCATCCAGGCTGACGGAAGTCCATGACAGGGCCGCAAACGTCGTCCCCGCATCACCTTGGAGAAACCAGCCGCTTGTCCCGAACCACTTGTTGCCCGTTCCGAACATGATCGCAAAGCCGATCGCCCAGAATCCGATGCTGGCAAAACAGAAGTCCAGCAGGTTCTTCATGCAGATGTTCACGGTGTTCTTGGCCCGGGTCAGACCGGTCTCAACCAACGCAAATCCGGCCTGCATCCAGAATACCAGAAATGCCGTAATCAGAACCCACAGGGTATCCACGTCGACCGACAGCAATGAAACCTTGTCGAGGATGTCGCTGGCCGACGGCGGCTGAGTCTCCTGACCGAAAGCGCGAGTAGCCAGTATGGCTGTTGCCAGGACTGCCAGGAGTGGTAGTAGTTTTCCCATCAAACGTTTGAATGTATTCTCATTCACGAGTAGTCTCCTCCGGCAATCGGGATTGTAACCCGGTTACATCAGCGGGAAGAACGGACATGATCCTTCTCTTCGTTGCTCATTGTTCGTAGCGCAGCGGCCGATGAGCATTGCTGCACAATCGGGTCAGACTGGTAAGCGTCGCGAATGCTCTGTGGATCGATACCATACTTCTTCACCCTCAACCCCATGATCCGTTCGGTAATGCCCAGAGACCGGGCGGCGCGTGATTGATTCCCTTTGGTTCGTATCAGTGCCTCGATGACCAGTTGCCGTTCGAGGCGTTCAAGGCTCTCTTTCAACTTGGGGCCGGAAAGAGGCGATTGATCAGATTTGCCTCGGCTGACGTTTGCGTGTGTCGAACAGTCGTTCTCGGGCGACCGCTTCGTTGTCAGCTTCGCATTCATAGTCCTGTTCCTCGGCGTTGTTGATCATCCGGCCCGTTTTGAGGTCGGAACACGCCGTTCCTCATCTGCAACCCGTGTGCCACGAAGTCGTGAACCAACCCGCGGATGTCGTAACTACTTGCAAAAACAGTGCCTGCGCCTGTTCTCCATCCGTCGTTGTGCGATCTGCCGATAAACGATGAGCATACGTATGCGTAGGAATTGGCCCTCGGGACGTACTACCATGTAGGTTTGTGAATCTTGCCTATTTGAGCACCATGCCACTTAAAGCCCGCAGCACATGTTCTTCTTTTGCGTTGGGAGCAGATTCAGCCTTGCGGGTCGTTACAACCCTACGGCCGGACATCTGTGCGGCTTGCTCGCGTGTTTCCGGATCGCGGTACGCTTGGCTTGCGGCCCGCAAGAAGGCGCTCCGCCTTGGAAATCGCTGCCCCTTTGATTCCGCAGCCTTGGGCCGTCACCGGGCCGCGGCGCTTATGGCCGCACCGCGACCGGCCGGACCGTTGACCGGATCGAAGAAGTTGGTGATCAAGCTCAAATAATACCTCGGACAATATGCCGCAAACCCCACGTGCCCGCCGCTTGGCAAAATGATCGCCCCCACCCTCGGATTGTCTACCGTCGCCATCAGGTCGGCAACGTCCTGAGCCGGCACCAGCGGGTCGTCGGCTCCATGAACGATCAGCACCGGCATGCGGGCGAACTCCAGTTTGTCCCCCGATGGTTCTCCGTTGTACGAAATCAGCCGAAGAAACGGATACCCCTCCCGCGCCCCGTGCGGCATGGGAATACCGTAGCCGTTATGCTCATACTCAATCAGGTTGCGCAGACTCCCGCTCCTTTCAGGATACCCCTTGCGCACCATGCGGTCCCGGATCGTGTCCTGGATCGCCGCATAGATCGGATGCGCCCAGATCGATCGCTGCCGATCCAGCTCATCCATCAGCACTTCCCAACGAACCACCGGCGAAAATGCGATAATGCCGGCCGAGAAGCGGCGACGCAAAGGTTCCGGCGGGCACTGCAAGTAAGGCCTGATTGCCGGCGAAATCTGAGGATCGTCAGGCAATCGGCCATCGTACCACGCCGCCAGCAGGGCAATACTGGCGTTCCAGCAATAGGCGATCAGCCCCGTCCGGCGAATGTGCGGCAACTGCTCAAGGTAGTCCGACACCTGCATCAGGTCGTCGGTCTCCATGACGCCGAACGTGTGATACATCCGCGGGTACCGCGACTCCGTCTGACCGTGGCCGCGAAGCTCCAGGTGCAGCACATGAAACCCGGACTCACGCAGCGGAATCGCCAGGTCGCGGCTGCGCTTGACGCCGTGATCGCCGAATAGCCCCGGCAGGATCACCACGCAGTCCGCTTCGATGATCTCGCCGTTCCCGTTGCGGGCATAGCCCAGACGGCCCGACAGCTCGAGCTGGTCGTCAACCGCCAGACGCATGGGAATCCAGACGTCCTCGAAGCCCGGCCAGGCCGCTGCCTGCTTCTCAATGCAGTAGTCCCGGCTGGCCGCTTGAGCCGAATAGCGGATTCCCCGATAGTTCTTGACAATGCTCTGAAGACTCTGCCGGCTGACGCCGAAGTGACGCAGGACGTCCACAGCCCGTCCGTCGCCGTTCACCAGTTCTTCAGTGAGTAGTGGGCTCGCAACCGAGTCAGGCAACAACCCGGCAAGCTCCCTTTGCGTCCGCCTCAGCCAGACTCGCGTGGACGCTCCATCCTCCCCGTTGACCAGACGCTCCGAAACGCGAACCGATGCCTCCGGGTCCATCTTGAACGATTTTTCAGGGAAGCAGCCTAGGTTTGCCGCCATGAGTACCCCCATACCCCCGACGGCCGCGAAGGCACGTCCGGCCCGTCGGCACATGAAAGTCCACACGACCTGACCTCCATCGGACGTTGCATCATATCGAGCCCGATAGTGTAAAAGCTCATGCATGCCCGGTCAAACAGCCCGATACACAGACCGCCTCGCCCCAATCCCGCTGGTAGCCCGGCTTGACTCGGTCTCCTCCTCGCCATGAGCCTGACCGTAGGGCGCAGCAACGAGCGCAGCGCCGATTCACCCCAAGACTCTTGCCCAAAATCATCATCACAGATCTCGTCCGCAACGATTCACAAACGTCATCCGCCACGTATACTGCTGCCATGATCCGCGTGGACCACCTGCGAAAAACATTCGGCTCAACGAGGGCCGTCGACGGCATCTCATTCGAGGTCCGGCGCGGCGAGACGTTTGGCCTTCTGGGCCCCAATGGCGCAGGTAAGACAACGACGCTTCACATGCTCGTCGGGCTCCTCAAACCCGACGCAGGGGATATTCACATCGACGGCGCAACCGATCCCACACGGCCGCGGGTTCGCCGCAGCATCGGCTTGGCGCCCCAGACCCTCTCCCTCTACGAGGATATGACCGCTACGGAGAACCTCAAGTTCTTCGGTCGCCTCTACGGCCTGCGCGACGGGCGACTGTCCGAACGCGTCGCCCAAGCTATCGAACAGGCCGGCCTCGCCGACCGCTCCCGTCACCTGGTCAAAACCTATTCGGGCGGCATGAAGCGACGCCTCCACCTGGCGTGCGCCCTCCTGCATCAGCCGCAAGTGCTCCTGCTCGATGAGCCCACTCTCGGCGTCGATCCCCAGGCAAGGCTCCATATCCTCGAGGACATCGAGCAGCTCGGCCGACAGGGCCGCACAATTCTCTTCACCACCCACTACATCGAGGAGGCCCAGAAACTCTGCAATCGTGTCGCGATCATGGATCACGGCCGGATCCTGGCCATGGATACCGTATCGGCCATGATCGATTGCCATGGCGGACAAGCGGTGGTTCACGCCGAACTCGACGAGGCGCCGCCCGGCGACTGGTCCTTGCCCGGCCGTCTCAACGGCACGTCCCTGTCGGCCGAAACGGATCACCCGTTTGAAACGGTCAGACGGTGGGCCGCGTCGGGCATTCGCATCCGGAGCCTCAGCATCGAGCGCCCAAGTCTCGAAACGGTCTTCCTGAGACTCACCGGCCGGAGGTTGCGGGACTGATGCGCACCGTCCTGGCAATCGCGGGCAAGAATCTGCTCCTCTGTTGGCGCGACCGCCTCGCTTTCTTCTGGTGGATGATCGGCTTTCCACTATTGATCGCCATCCTGATCGGCACCATGTTCGCGGGCGTCCTCAGCGGCCAGTCCCAGCCTGTGCTGGTTGCGGTGATTGACGAGGCACGGAACAGCGACTCGCGGGAGTTCATCGCCGCCTTGTCGCAGTCCGAAATCCTGCAGATCAGTCGGTCGTCAAGAGACGATGCTGAAACCTGCGTGCGGCGAGGCTCGCTCTCCGCGTTTGTTCTGTTGCCCGCAGGTTTCAAATTGACTCCCGCCGGTCTGCTTGATGCGAGGCTCCCGATCGCGGTTGGCGCCGATCCTTCCAGAACCGCCGAACTGGCTTATCTGCAGGCCGCGTTGCGCGAAGCCGCGGCCGGAGTAATCCGTGCCCGGTGGAACGATCCGCTCCGAAGATCCGAAATGATCGACGCATGGTTGAAGGCACAAGGCCGTTCCGGGCCGTCACGCTCACTTGACCGAGCGGCAGTCGAAGCGCTGTTGGCAACCTTCGATCCCCGCCTCACCTCGATGCCGGAATCCGCCGGCCCCCGGCCGGCGCTGTCCAATGTCGAACTCATCCCCTTTACCGCCTGGCGCAACACACCCCGGTCTCCCTTCGACGTGTGCTTCCCGCTTGGCATGATCTGGGGCTTGCTGGGCCTCACGGCCGAGTTCGCCATGGCCTTTGCCAAGGAGCGCGAGACGGGCACTTGGCTTCGCTTGCGAATCGCCCCCATCCGGCGTTGGCAGATTCTGCTGGGCAACGGCTTGGCCTGCCTGGTCGCGAGCGTCGGCGTCATCGCAATGCTGCTGCTGGTCGGCCGGGTGGCTTGCGGTGTCCGGGTCGACAACCCGCTCGCTTTACTGCTCGGCGTCCCTTGTGTTGCCCTCTGCTTCGTGGGCCTGACAATGCTGCTCTCGGTGCTGGGTCGCACCGAATCGTCCGTCGGCGGCGCCGGATGGGCATGCCTGCTCGTCATGGCCATGCTCGGCGGCGGAATGGTCCCCCGGATGTTCATGCCGTCCTGGATGGAGACGGCCGGAAACCTCAGCCCCGTCAAGTGGGCCATCGTCGCCTTCGAGGGCGGCATCTGGCGGGGCTTCAGTCTGCGGGAGATCCTCCTGCCGTGCAGCCTGCTCCTGGCCCAGGGTCTGGTCTATGGCACGCTCGGGGTCATCATCATGCCCAGATTCAAGGAATAAAACGTAAAACCCCGTCTTGGCGCCCGCCGGACATCGCGTCACTCAAAACGCTCAATGACTCCCTCAATCGTCTCGACCGCGTTACCTTCAAACCGGTTATTCACAAAGGCAAAAAGCTCACGATTCTCTGCAACACATGTCTCCATTAACCGCGCCAACGCCGACCGGCCCTCCGGGTATGGGTCTTGCACCTTCTCGTATGGGGCAAAGCGATCGACCGCCTGCTGATAAGTACGCCCGGGCCGCAACAGCAGCCGCGCCGTGGCGAACGGCGCGGTCAATGTGCCGGGCAGCTCAATCTGCCGGGGCAGCGAGGGCATGCGAGTCCAACTGTTGTAACAATGCGCTACCCCGTGTCCTCTGAGACACGAAAGGTAATCCGCACCGAATTCAAGATACTCGGGGTTCCGCACTTCGACGCTGAACCGAAAATGGTCCAGAGGCAAACGCGACAACATGCGGTCCAGTGCGGCCGCGAACCCCTTCGGATCGACCATTGGCCCCTCGCGAATGGTGCCGAATTCAAAGATCAGTATTCCCAGCTTGTCTCGATACGGCTCGAGGCGATCGAGAAGCTCCGATTTGACCACCGACGCATCCATGAAGTGGGGATTCCGCTGCCCGGCCCTCTGGCCGTAACGCCGCAGATCGGGAAAACGCTCAACGGTGATGTCCTCCGGAACCTTGAGGCTGAACCGAAAGCCCCTCGGAACTTGGGCGAAGATTTCGTGCCACGTCTTCTCTGACGGAAACTGGTAGAACGCGAAGTCTCCACAGACGGTCGGAAACACCCGCGAATACTCCTCCAGGCACGTCTCGTTGAACCTTTTCTCCGAAAACCGGCCGCGCGTCTCATACCGGGCGGGCGTGTAGATCTGGCCAAGCCAGCCGGGGTATTTCCAGCTCGATGTGCCCAGATAGATACCCCGCCGGGCGAGTCGGGCGAGACGCTGGGACAGCATCGTGGCCCGCGCTGGCGGCACCGGGGCTGCAGGTGTCTCTTCCCAGCCGAAGCCAAGCTGCTCACCAGGCATAGCGCCCTTCCATCCTTCGCAGGATTGTACCCTCGCCAGGGGGCCTTTGCGATGTTCTTGCTATTTGCAGTTCGGATTTTGTTAGGTTATAATATATCGTCAGTATTGGGGGACTAACCATGCGAACATTTATTGACATAACTGACTTATGCACAAAACTTTACGATCATAATGAAGCTGCTGGCGGCCAGGCCGGAAACGCCTTGGTCAACAACGGCGGGATTGATGAGAGCGACCTGGTAAGCATCGCTGCGGGCTGGCCGGGGGAGTTGGCCGAAGGGTGCGCGCGCCTTGACCCCGCGGCGATCCTGCGGGCCACGCCTCGCAGCTTCGCCCTGCGCGTCCGAGGCCAGTCGATGGTCAACGCCGGTATCTACGACGGAGACATCGTCGTCGGCGAGATCACCCCCGTCGCCCGACCCGGCGCGATTGTGGTCGCCCTGATCGACGGCGAGTCCACGCTCAAACGCCTGATGGTCGAACGTGGCCGTCCGTACCTGATCTCTGAGAACCCAACATGCCCGGCCTTCATGCCCCTCGGCGAACTCGTGATTCAGGGGGTGGTGCATACGGTGGTGCGAAGAGTGCAGTGATCAGTCGTCAGTTTTCAGTTGTCAGTGCGAAGACAAAGGAGAAATCATGCAGGATTTTCGAAAACTGCAGGTGTGGCAAAAAGGGCACCAGTTGGTGTTGGCCGTATACCGCGATACGAGGCGCTTTCCGAAAGAGGAGATATTTGCCCTGACGAACCAGATGCGGCGAAGCGCCATATCCACCTGTGCCAACATCGCCGAAGGTTGTGGAAGGCAAACAAACTCGGAATTGAGTCATTTCATGCACATTGCGATGGGCTCGGCTTGTGAGCTGGAATATCATCTGCTTCTCGCGCGAGACCTCGGCATGCTTGCTATCGATAGATATAAACAGTTGGCCACCGACTTGGCCGAAGTCAAACGGATGCTCACATCGTTGATTCAGAAGGTCAAAGCGAAAAACTGAGCCCTGACAACTGAAAACTGATAACTGAACACTCATGTTCCTTCTCCATTTCGACGCCGACGCCTTCTTCGCCTCCGTTGAACAAGCGGCCGACAACCGCCTCCGTGGCCGCCCCGTGGCGGTAGGGGGGCTCCACCGCGGAATCGTCGCCTCCGCCAGCTATGAAGCCCGGCAATACGGCGTCCGCACCCCCATGCCCATGAGCCAGGCCAGACGGCTGTGCCCGAAACTCATCGTCCTGCCAGTGCGGTTCGAACTATACGAGCAATTCTCGGAAAACATCTTCGGCATGGCCGAGGAGATCACCCCCATCGTCGAAAAGCAGGGCATTGATGAGGGCTATCTGGATTTGACCGGTACCCCTGCCTGCCGCAAACGCGAGCCGGCAGAGGTGGCGGATAAATTCGGACGCGACGTCCGCGACTGGCTGAAGGTGACGATTTCCCGTGGCGTGGCCCGGACCAAACTGATCAGCCAGATAGCCAGTAAACTAAACAAACCCAACGGCCTGACCGTCATCCCGCCTGACGAGTCGACGGAACTATCGTTCCTGCAACCACTTGCGGTCAAATGGTTGCCCGGAATCGGCGAGGTTGGAGCTAGATTGTTTGAGTCCGCAGGGATCCTCCGGATCGGCCAAGTAGCCGAAATGCCATTGGACTGGCTGACCGAATTGGTCGGTTCGGCAGCCCATCAGATTCGCGATTTCGCCCGCAATATCGACCCTCGCCCAGTCGAGCTAACCCGCCCTGACGCTTTTTCGTACGGCCACCAGGAGACATTCCCGGAAGACAAAACGAACCCAAACCAGGTCTTGGCCGCCCTGTGTCGGCTGGCGGACGAGGCTTTTCTCCGCCTTCGGGCCGACGGTAAACAAGCCCGCACGGTCACCGTCAAAATCCGCTACACCGACATGGACGAGCACCAGGGCCAGATGAGTCTCCCCGAGCCCACGGATGTGGAAATGCAGGTCTACCCGTTGCTGTCAAAGTTGCTTGACCGGCTGTGGGATCGCCGGGTCCGCATCCGCATGGTCCAGGTAAAGCTCTCGAACATCTACAGCGGGTTCAGCCAGATGGACCTGTTCGGCGCGAAACAGAAACAACGCAACCTGGCCATCGCCTGCCAGGCGATTCGCGAACGATTCGGAACAAAAGCGATGATGAGGAAACATGATTGGGAAGCGGTCAGCGATCAGCATTCAGCAGTCAGCAAGGACATGCTTACAGCAGGTTGTCTTGCCGGTTTGGAATGAATGGCGGATCGCTATGCCCATCCCCCTCCACAACCGCTCATCCTATTCCTTCGGCTCGTCACTGACACGACCGGAGGAGTTGGCGGCTTTTGCAGCCGAGCATGGCATCCCTGCCATCGCGCTTACGGATCTCAACGGCCTCTATGCCGCCGTCGAGTTCCAGAAAGCCTGTCAGCGCGCAGGCGTCAAACCGATCTTCGGAGCGGAACTGACCTTGACGAGCCACGGGGTTGATCCCCGTGGCCTTCCTTCCCTTCCGACGGTGAATGATCGCGAAAACCGGCAGCATGAACCTGCCGCCTCGTCAAGAGGGGTTTATCCCCGTGGCTCTGAAAACCAAGTAAGGTCCGCGCCCGCGGACCATACGATCGTTCACCGTTCACCATTCACCATTCACCATTCAACATTCAACATTCAGCATGTAAGGTCCGCGCCCGCGGACCATACCGCCGAGAGAATCACCGTCACACTGCTGGCCGAGAACCCGACCGGCTACGGCAACCTCTGTCGTCTGATCTCGCTGCATCATCTACGTGAAACACCCCTCGATTTGCAGGATCTATGCGAACATGCCGAGGGCCTGATCTGCCTTCTGGGACAGTGGAACGAGCCACGGGGTTTATCCCCGTGGTATACCCCGATCCTGCGGGATGCGTTTGAGGGGCAACTCTATGTGGAATTGGCGGTACACGGACCGGATGACGTTCTGGTCGCCCGCCGACGGGCACGTATCGCTGATGAACTGGGTATTCCCGTACTTGCAAGCTGTGAGTCGCGATGTCTGAAACGCTGGCACATGCCGGCCCTGCGGGCACTGGCGTCAATCGGCACACTGACGCTCCTTGACGAACCGCACCCCGACAAACCACAAGGTACGTGGCATCTGCGGACGCCGTCCGAAATGAAACACCTCTTCCATCGCCGCCCCGACGCCCTGGCCAACACGATGAAGGTGGCTGAGCGATGCAATATGACCATCGATCTGTCGCAGAATCGCTTCCCGCCTTTCGAGTCTTCCGACCGCCGGTCCGCGGCCCAACATCTCCGCGATTTGTGCGTCGCCGGCTGTCGTCGTCGTTACGTCGAACAGCCGCAGCAGAAGGGAATCGGCGGAAAACGCCCGACGCTCGCGGAAGCCCTCGAGCGGCTCGACCGCGAGCTGACCGTCATCGAGCAGGTGCACTACGCCGAATACTTCCTGGTCTTTCACGAGATCGTCGAATACTGCCGAAGCTGGGGAATCGCAGTACTGGCTCGCGGCTCCGCGGCCGATTCGCTGGTCTGCTACTCGCTGGGTGTCAGCCATGCCTGCCCGTTCCGATTCGACCTGCCGTTCGACCGCTTCCTCAATCCCGAGCGGGCCAGATTCAGCAAAATGGCGGATATCGACCTCGATCTGCCCTGGGACCGCCGGGATGAGGTGGTGCGATGGGTGTACGAGCGATGGGGCTACGACCGTGTGGCGATGATCGGTTCGCCGAACAGGTTCCACGGCCGCGCGGTGGTGGCGGAACTGGGCAAAGTGCTTGGCCTGCCGCCTCACGAGGTACACGAAATCACACGATATGTGCCGCACACCTCGGCGGACGACTTGGCCAGGGCCATTCCGGCCTCTCCGGAAGCCCGCCGGCTGTCGCTGGAGGAAGAACCGCTTCCCTCGATCCTGCGGGTGGCCGGACTCTTCGAGGGCCTGCCGCGCCACTGGTCGATGCACCCGTGCGGCCTGGTCGTTTCGCCCGAACCGCTGACCGACCTCGTGCCCGTGCAGCGGTCGCCGAAAGGCCCACTGGTGGCCCAATACGACATGGACGCGATCGAGGAACTGGGCTTCATCAAGATCGATCTGCTCGGCCAGGCCGGCCTGTCGGTCCTGCGCGATACGGTGGATGAGGTGCATCGCACGGAAGGAATTACGGTCGACCTCGAACAGGATGTCGATTACTCGGAAGGCCAAACATGGGACATGATCGCTCGCGGCGATGCCCGCGGCGTGCATCACATCGAGTCCCCGGCCATGACCAGCCTGCTGGTCCAGTCCAACTGCCGCGACATCGACTGCCTGACGGCCATCGTGGCCATCATCCGTCCCGGAGCAGCCAATCAAGGTAAAAAAGAGGCATTCTGTCGTCGCTATCAGCAGCTGGAACCGCCCGGACAGGTGCATCCAGCCCTAACTTCCGTCCTGGCAGGCACCTACGGCCTGATGATCTTTGAGGAGCACATCCTCCAGGCGGCCGTCGAGTTCGCCGGCATGAACCTCGGCCGGGCTGACGTCCTGCGCCGGGCGCTCAACAAGGAAAATCTCCCGATGATCCGCCGAATGGAAGGCGAGTTTCGCGAAGCCGCCCGGTTGCAAGGCCGAAGCGAGGCGGAGATCAACGAAGTCTGGGCCATGATCGAGGGCTTCCGCGGCTTCATGTTCAACAAGGCCCACTCGGCCGAGTACGCGGTCGAGGCTTTCCAAGGCGCCTGGCTCAAACGCCGTTGGCCGGCCCATTACCTGGCGGCGGTCCTGTCGAACTACCGCGGCTTCTATGCCCATTCGCCCACCCTCCCCCAGATCCTCTACGTCATGGAGGCCCTCCGCCTCGGCGTCGGTTTCCTCCCCCCATGCGTCAATCGCTCACGCAAGCGTTTCAGCGTGGAACACGTCCAGGTACCCCATCGCGCCGGCGGTGAGGGACCGAATTCGAATGAAAGCCGCCCCGCCTTGACGAGCCACGGGGTTTATCCCCGTGGTCTTCCTTTTCTTCCAACGGGGTACGGTCCCGAAGACCGGCCGGATAATCCTGCCGGCTCGACAAGAGGGGTTTATCCCCGTGGTCTTCCTTTTCTTCCAACGGGGTACGGTCCCGAAGACCGGCCGGATAATCCCGCCGGCTCGATAAGAGGGGTTTATCCCCGTGGTCTTCCTTTTCTTCCAACGGGGCACGGTCCCGAAGACCGGCAGGATAATCCACGAGGTGCCATGACCTGGGCTATCTTCTCAAATCGTGCGAGTGAAAAACAAGATGGGATTCACCGGAAGGGTACGGATAATCCTGCCGGCCCGACAAGAGGGGTTTATCCCCGTGGTGCCGACCCTGTAGGGTCCGCGCCCGCGGACCATTCATTTCGGTTAATGATCCGCGTCCCCGTCACTCACATCCAGGAATTGTCGCAGGCATTCCTCGAACGATATCTCGATGAACGCGAAAAGGGGCCCTTCGAAAGCGTGGACGATTTCGTGCGGCGCTGCCGACCAACGGAGTCGGAGGGGCGGCTGTTGCTGGACAGCGGGGCGCTGGACGTGTTCGGCATTTCGCGACCGATGTTGTTCTGGCGATTGAGACGGCTGCAAGGAATGGGGCACGAACACGGCGGCACGCTGTGGAAGACGCAACCCGAGAAGGATGACCAGACCCCGCCGGTGGATCTGGACTGTCCCGATGCCTGGCAGGTGGCCAGACGCGAGATGGACTTGCTCGGCTTCCCGATCACAATCGATCCCATCACGTATTTGAGCCGCGACGACAAGGGCAGAACAATCGACTGGTCGCGATATGTCCCGGTCTCGGAATTGAACGAGCATACCGGCCGTCGCGTCTCGGTTTGCGGCTTGATGGTCGCCGACCGCGTTAACCGCACCAATACGGGTGATCTGATGAAGTTCGTGACCCTCGCCGACCGGACCGGATTCGTGGAAACGTGCTTGTTCCCGAACACTTACCGTCGTTTCGGCCATCTGACGGCCGCCAACCCGATCCTGGCGGTGGACGGCGTAGTCGAGATGTTCGAAAACAAACGAGGTCTTACCTTGCGAGCAGAACGAGTCCAGGTGCCCGCCATGATCTGAAAGCTGGACACCAAATAAGAGCTATTAGAGTACTTTAGCCTCCTTAACCCAGTTCATTACCTCGGCAACAGCCGCCTCCGGTGTCAGCTTCACCATCTCCTTGCTGTCCCGCATCTTCACTTCCACCACGCCCTCCGTCAGGCCCTTCTTGCCCACGGTGACGCGAATGGGGATCCCGATCAGGTCCGCGTCTTTGAACTTGAACCCCGGCCGTGCGTCCCGGTCGTCCAGCAGGACGTCCATACCTTCTTCCGCAAGTCGGTCGTGAATTCTGCGAGCCGCGGACATCACGCCTTCTTCTCGGGTGTCGAGAGCGACGATCAGCACCTCGAACGGAGCGATGCTCATGGGCCAGCAAATGCCGTCGGCGTCATGGTGAGCCTCGATCGCCGCGGCCATGATCCGGTTCACGCCGATCCCGTAACAGCCCATGATGAACTCGCGGGCCTTGCCGTTCTCGTCCAGAAAGGTCGCCCCCATGCTGGCCGAATACTTCGTCCCCAGCTTGAACACGTGGCCTACTTCGATGGCCTTCCGGAACAACATCCTCGACCCGCTGCCGTTGGGCGCAATGTCCCCCTCGACCACGTTACGGACGTCGGCCACGATCGCTGCACTCAGCTTCTCGGCCGCTACGTCTCGGACCCAGTTGAAGCCCGTCACATGATGGTCCTTCTTGTTGGCCCCGGTCACCGCATTGACCAGCGCTCTCGCGTCCGGATCAATGATCAGCGTGCAGTCCTTTTGGTTGACAACGTGCGGTCCGACGTACCCGATGGCGAAACCGTCCTGCTCGGCCCGGGCGATCTCGCCCATCGTCAGGGTCCCGCCCGGGCAGAGCCGCTTGGCCTTATTCTCATTGACGTCGTGGTCGCCGCGTACGCAGATGATGACGTAACCGGCCCCGGCCTTCGCTTCCGACGAGGAGGGTTCGAAACGGTACACCAACGTCTTAATCATCTGTGATGATTGGACCCCAAGAAACCTGCATACGTCCTCGATGCCCGGGCAGCCCGGCGTATGAACCGTCTCAAGGCTTTTCATGTCCCCGGGGGCCGGGTCGCCCGGCAGCGGTGGCACCGCGCGGGCGGCACGCTCGATGTTGGCCGCATAAGACCCGTCTTCGCTGATGGCCACGAAATCCTCGCCGGCGTCGGTCAGCACCATGAACTCGTGTGAGGCATCCCCCCCGATCGGGCCGGACTCGGCCTCAACCGCCAGGTACGGCAGACCGCACCGCTTGAAGATGCGACAGTAGGCGTCGTACATTCTGCGATAGCTGGCATCCAGCCCCGCCAGGTCGACGTCGAACGAGTAGGCGTCCTTCATCAGAAACTCACGAGTGCGCAGGATCCCGCTCTTGGCCCTTTCCTCGCCACGGAACTT
>DAOOIV010000094.1 GCA_035384605.1 Phycisphaerae bacterium | reverse complement strand
GTTTTGTGAAGCACCCATGGTCATGAGCACAAAGAAAAACGGCTAAAGTTGACAGACAAGACTTATCGTCCGAAGCGATGGATCGACATGCGCAAGCTCGGCTGGTTCTCCGGCGACGACCACGTGCATGGACAGATCCTAAGCGACGACGATGCCGCTCGACTCATGGCCTGGCTGGTGGCGGAGGATGTACACCTGGGCAACATCGTCAAGATGGGTGACATTACCCGTACCTACTTTGAACAGCGCGGTTTCGGTAAGGATTACCGCGTCATCAATAGCGACTATGTTCTCTCGCCGGGCCAGGAATGTCCGCGAACGCACCAGTTCATCGGGCACACCATCTCGATGAATATCAATAGCATGGTTCGCGACACCAACAAGTACTACCTCTACGATTACGTCGCGGACACGGTGCACGGACAGGGCGGCTTGTGGGGCTACGCCCATGTCAACTCGGGGATGTTCCATGTTCACCGCGATATGAGCGTCAACGTGCCCAAGGGCAAGTGCGATTTCGCAGAGGTGCTGCAGTTCGGCCATCTGGGTACCGAACTGTGGTACCAGTTCCTGGATCTGGGGTTCAAGGTCACCGCCTCATGCGGGTCCGACGTTCCGTGGGGCGGCACGATCGGCGAGGTGCGGCTCTATGCGTGCATTGGGGAAAAGGCTTTCGATCCGGATGCCTGGTTCGAGGCCGTGCGCCGGGGTCGCACGTTCGTGACCAATGGCCCGATGATCGAGTTCACGGTCAACGACGCCTTGCCCGGCGATGAGATCGTGGTCAAGGACAACGCCAAGCTCCACGTTCGTGTGAAGGCCATGGGGCAGACCGAGTTCTCGCAGCCGGAGTCTGTAAAGGTCGTCAAGTTCGGCCAGGAGGTCAGGGTCGCCAAACCTGCCAAGGAAGGCGACACCGAGATCGTCCTCGAGTTCGACATGGAGGCCGGGCACGGTTGCTGGCTGGCGGCAGTGACCCGGGCCACGAATGGCTGTCATGCTCACACCACGCCCATCTACGTGCGTCGTGAGGGCCTGAGATGGTGGAAGTTCGAGGATGTCGACCAGTTGCTTGACAAGCGACTCGACAGCCTCAGCCAAATCGAGAAACTGGTGGCCGACGCCAAAAGCAAGGACTTGGTGACGTTAGAGGGTGATCAGGAACTCAAACAGTTGGCGCTTCAAGGCGATGAACTGCTTAAGCGCGTCGATGCGGCCAGGAAGATATACGAGCAGCTCAGGGAGACCGCTGTGAAGGAAAAGGCCATCCGCGGCAGCAACAAGTAGCGATCCAATGACGCCCTGCCGGCGACGAGCGGGCAAAGATCGCGACGAGACGGCGGCGGATCGGGAAGGTCGAGCACACCGGCAGCACCGGCGGCCGGATCGCGCTTGTGGCGATCCGGCGGCGTGTGGTATTCTGACGCCGGGTAGGTTTTCGGCGAGGTTGGCCTTCGGCCTGACCTCAAATACCAACGTTGCCCCAACGTCCGATAGACTTCTTGACAGGAGAACCCAAGGCGGACCGCCTTCTTGCGAGCCGCGGCCAAAACGCACCGTGATCCCGAAACACGTGCGCGGAATGCGCACCTGATACGACGGAAGAGACGAATGAACAGCCGGGAACGAGTGTTGTCGATGATCGAGGGGCGGGCGTTAGATTGCCTGCCGTTGATGCCTATTACGATGATGTTCGCCGCGGATCAGATCGGGGCGAAATACCGCGAGTATGCGACCGATTACCGCGTGCTGGCTGAAGGGCAGATCCGCACCGCCGAGCAGTATGACTTTGACTATGTGTCGGTGATCTCCGACCCGGCCCGCGAGACGGCCGACTGCGGTGGGACGATTGAAATCTTCGACGACCAGCCGCCGGCGATTGTCGAGAGCGAGGCTCGGCTCACCGACAAGTCCGACCTGGCATCGCTCAAGATGCCTGATCCCCTCGGGGGCGGGCGTATGACCGATCGGGTAAAGGGAGTTGCTCTGCTCAGAGAAAGGGCGGGGAAGGACAAAATCGTCGAAGGCTGGATCGAGGGTCCGATCGCCATGGGCGCCGACCTTCGCGGACTGAACGCGCTCATGCTCGACCTGATCGACGACCCAGCTTGGGTGCGGGACCTGTTTGAGTTCGTGGTGGAGATGGAGCTTTGTTTCGCCAAGGCCCAGGTGGACGCGGGCGTGGATATCATCGGCGTCGGCGACGCAGCGGCCTCGCTGGTCGGCCCCGAGCTCTACAACGAACTGGTCTGGCCGTACGAGAAGAAGCTGGTCGACGGCCTCCACGCCATGGGCACGCGCGTCCGGTTGCACATCTGTGGCAACACACGGCCATTGCTGACGGACATGGGCCGACTCAAATGCGAAATCGTCGATCTGGACTCGATGGCCCCGCTGGATGAGGCTCGCGCCGCCATGGGGCCCGATCAGGTCCTGCTGGGTAACATCAACCCCGTTGCCGTGCTGCGCAACGGGACTCCTGAGCAGGTGCACGCGGCCCTTGCCGAGTGTCATCGACAGGCGGGCGCCCGCTACATTGTCGGAGCCGGCTGCGAAGTGCCCCGAGGCACGCCTAACGAGAACGTTCTTGCCATGCGAGACTACGCCCGAGCCAACCATTGAATATGTGGAACCGGCATCCTGGCAGTACGTGTCTGGCACCAGGCCGGATTCGGCGAACGTTTGTCCGGCGCGGGCGCCGGCCGGTGCGTTCCTTGGTGAAGAACCATGGCTGGCAGAGTCGTAGGGTTGATGCCCCGTGCGACTGAATGTGGCTCAATGGCCAACAAGCCTTGATGCATCCGGCTCATTTCTGTGTTTGGCTTGGTCCGCCCTGTCAACATGTGCTAAGATGACTGGTGTGCCGTGATAGGGGAGGCGCCTCACGGCCTTCGTCGTTGCCGCGAACCTGTCGGCCAATGTGGAGAAGAGTCTCCGCGCCGCGAAGCCCGATATCGTTGCCTGAAGGACCTTGATGCCCGTCGTTGCTGACAGCCCGTTCATGACCGTGCGCCGTGACAGCGGACGCAGTCTCCGCATTGAGTAACCACATAATGTCTGACCCCGTCATCCTCGACAACATCGCGTTTGATCTCGAACCCGAGGCCGTTCTCGACCGTCTGCACCTGCGGGACCTCGATGACTACCACTCACGGGCTCTTGACTTGGCCGGTCAGGCGCAGGTTGTCGCCCGGCCGCGAGCCATGTACCGGGTCGCCTACATCGATAGCCGTACGGATGACACTGTCACTGTTGAGGGCATCACCTTCACCAGCCGGGTGTTGGCGGTGAATCTTCGGGAGACGCATCGGGTTTTCCCTTTTGTGGCGACCTGCGGGCGCGAGATGGCGGCTTGGGCTGCGCCGATCACCGACATGCTCGAAAGGTTCTGGGCTGAGACATTGATGGAAATGGCCGTCCATGCGGCTGCCCGGTTCGTGCACAAGCATGTCACCGATAAGGCCGCCTTTGGCCCGGTTGCCGCCATGGACCCCGGCTCGCTTCAGGATTGGCCGCTGGAACAGCAGCGCGAACTCTTCACCCTGCTGGGCGACACCTGCGGTGCGATCGGGGTGGAGCTGACCGATAGCTGCTTGATGGTGCCCGTCAAGAGCGTTTCCGGTATCTTTTTCCCTTCGGAGACGCATTATGAGAACTGCCAGCTCTGTCCGCGCGAGACCTGCCCCGGCCGTCGGGCCAAGTACGATCCGGACCTCTACGCCCGCCGCTACGCCCAGCACTGACGCCCTTGCTCGTCATTCGGACTTCGGACTTCGGGCTTCTTTCGACATTCGGATTTCGTCATTCGTCATTGACCGGTCATTGGGATTTCGTCATTGGGACTTGGCCATTGCGGGGGGGATCCTGACATGACCTTCCCCCGATTCGCGATCTTCCTGGGCATGGTGCTGGCGGTTTGGTTCTGGCCGTCGATCTTTGGCGGCAAGGTGCTCCTGCCGACGGACCTGACATGGCAGTATCCTCCGCAGACGCCGCCGGCCGGGGTCACCGGGGTTCACAACTCGCTCATCGGCGACATGCTGTACGAGAACTACGCCTGGAAGACCCTCCTGCGCCGCTGCCTCGCCGACGGCGAATGGCCTTTGTGGAACCCTTATGCATTCTGCGGCCATCCGCTTTACGCCACCGGCCAAGCCTCCACGTTTTACCCGCTGAACATCATCTTCGTGCTCGCGCCGCTTCCGCAGGCCTATGTTATCTACACGGTTCTGCACTTGTGGCTGGCCGGTATGTTTCAGTACCTGTTTCTACGGCGGATCGGTGTGAGCCCCTTCGGTTGCGCCGTCGGCGGCGTGGCCTTCGCGACGTGCGGCTTCCTGGCGATGCAGTTGATCTGGCCCATGCTTATCGGCTCGGCCATCTGGCTGCCGCTGATGCTCCTGTGGATCCTCCGTCTGGGAGACTGCTTCCGTGCGGTCGGCGACAGCCTTCCTCGTGCCGGGGCAAACGGAATCCCTGAGTCAATGGCCGGTTCAGGCACTCGGCAAAGCTCGGCGAAGATGGTGCCATCCCCTTTCCGGCGTGCGGCAGGGTGGCGCATCGGTCTCGGAGGAGTGATCTTCGCCATGCCGATTCTGGCGGGCTTCTTCGAAATCGCCTTCTATGCGTGCTTTACCGCTGCGTTATTCACCCTCGCCTGCTGCTGGCATCTCTGGCGGCAAACTCGTTCCGCAAAGAGGTGTCTGGGGTTCTGCGCTGCCACGGTCACGACAGCAGCCTTGGCCGCGATGCTCGCCGGGCCGCAGCTTCTACCGTTCCTTGAAGTCAAGAACCTCACCACCCGCGCAGCCGAGGCAAGCTATGAGCGTATGGTGAACCGCGCCCTGCGCCCCGAGCATCTGCTGGAAATGATTGTTCCCGACATCTTCGGAAACCCCGCCAAGCACAAGGCCTTCGATCTGCGGACGCGCAGCATGCGGCCGATCGAAGCTCGTCGCGGCGCGGATTTCTATGCCTACGGGACCAAGAACTACAACGAGAACGGCTTTTACCTGGGGCTGATGCCTCTGGGGCTGATGCTGATCGGCCTGTTAGCCCACGGTTGCTACCGATGGTTTTTCATCCTGGTTCTTGCACTCTCACTGCTGTTGGCCTTCGGCACACCGATCTACGCCGTGTTCTACTACACCGTGCCGGGTTTCGAGCAGGTGCGTACTCCGTTTCGCTGGATGTTCGCCGGCACCTTTGCCATCTGCTGCCTGGCCGCAATGGGAGGACAGCGCTGGTTTGGAAGGCTGAGCGGCTCGTGGTGCGACGAAATGAGAGAGAGTCTCAAAAAGTGTCGAGATGGGAGTCTCGATGCAGCGGTACCGGTCGCAAGCCAGGCAAGCGGGCAACGTCGAATAACAGGCGTTCTGATCATCGCCGTACCGACGCTCATGCTCCTTGCGTTGCTCTTGATGCTCGTTTTCCCATCCCTTGCCTATCGCCTGGCGGAACGGGCCTTCGACCAGATTCCCCGACTCTCGCAAGGCAACGGCTTTATCGATTCCTGGGACGTCGCCGGCTACATGTGGGCCAATGCCCTGCGTCTGACGATCTTTGCCCTGGCCGCCGCCGTCGTCCTTGCTCTTCCTGTCTTGCGCGTCTGGAAACCCCGCGGTGCAGCGGTTGCGGCCATGCTTTGTCTCTTACTGACGGCCGCTGATCCTTTCCAAGCCAACGGCGGCTTCATGACCCAGGCTGATCCGGCCTGGCTCGATCATGTCCCCCCGGCCGTTGAATTCCTCCGCTCCGATTCCGGCCCGTTTCGCATCGGCCGTTTCGGCCCCCGGATGGTCTTGCATCCGAACCTTCCGATGCTCTACGGACTCCAGGATATCGGGGGCTACGATTCCGTCATCCTTGCCGACTATGCCGATTACATAAACGCGATCGAACCCCAGCGTGCGCTCTGGTCCAACCAGATCATCGGTTTCGAGGATCCCGGATCGCTCGATTCGCCTCTGCTGTCATTGCTGAACGTCCGTTATCTGCTTGTCGATCCGTCCGATGAGCTCGACCACCCCGATTGGGAACTGGTCTTTCGCGAGGGCTTGAACATCTACCGAAACAAGCGCGAATGCCCTCGGGCGTTTATGGTCTACGAGGTGCGCGAGACGGCATCATGTGAGCAGGCCGTTGCAGACCTGGCCGAGGGGCATGTGGACACATCTCGAATCGCCTTGGTCGAGGCCGCCGCTTCAGCAATCGGTCTGCCCTCGGCTGCGCCGGGCGAGCCCGGCCGCGTGAGAATCGTTCGGTATGGCCATTCGGCGGTCACAATGACGACCTCTACTTCGGTTCCGGGTCTGGTCGTGTTGTGCGACATGATGTACCCGGGCTGGCGGGCTTACGTGAATGGCCGATCTGCGGATATACTGAAGGTCAACGGGATCTTCCGCGGAGTCCACGTGCCGGCCGGCGAATGTCGGGTCGAGTTTCGCTTTGAGCCTGGCAGCCTCCGCGCGGGTCTGGTTCTCATGTGCCTCGGCCTGCTGGCCGTGGGGGGATGCTTCGCGGCCTCGTGCCGGCCTTCCCGACGCAAAGGTGAGCGGTTAGCGTGATGGCAGTCAGTTCGAACAGCACCATCAGTCTATCTCATGCTGACCGCATCGCGCCTTGGGAATCGCTCCTTCAAACCACGGCCCAGAGCGTCTCATTGGTGATCCCAGCCTACAACGAAGAGCTGTGTATAGGCCGGTCCTTGGAGGAAGTCATGGCTTATGTCGAGGCTTGGCCGGCTTTTCGCGAAGTGATCGTCGTCGATGACGGCTCAACCGACCGGACAGCCGTGATCGTCGAGGGCTCTCGTCGGCAGCATGCAGCCACTCCGGTGCAACTCATCCTGCTTCGCCATCAGCGGAATCAGGGCAAAGGCGCGGCCGTGCGAACCGGAATGTTCCACGCAACCGGCGACATCGTGGCCTTCACTGATGCGGACTTATCGTCGCCGATGTCCGAACTGCCCGCATTGGTCGGGCCGATCCTGGCCGGCCAGTGTGACATCGTCGTCGGTTCCCGGGCCCTCGACCGTAGCCTGATCGCCATGCGGCAATCCCGCTTTCGCGAGACCGCCGGCAAGATCTTCAATCTACTTGTCCGCATGCTGACCGGCCTGCCGATCTACGACACCCAATGCGGGTTCAAGGCCTTTCGGCGCAGCAAGATCGACCCGATCCTCAGACTGCAACGCGTCGAGACCTTCGCCTTCGACGTGGAGATGCTCTACCTCGCGTCGCGGATGGGCCTGACCATCTGCGAGATCCCCGTGCATTGGAGCCACGTCTCCCATACCAAAGTCAAACTCTTCCGCGACTCGATCAGGATGTTCCTCGACGTGCTATGGGTCCGATTCGATGCCTTTCGTGGTCGCTACCATCTGACAGACCAACAGACCAACAGACCAACAGACTAAGGCGGACCGCGTTTTTGCGGGCCGCAACCCAAGCGCTCTGCGATCCAGAAACATGCGCGTAAAATGCAGACCAGTCGCGACAGAAGAGACTAACAGACCGGCAGCCTGTCCGTTACTGCATTCCCTTCATTACCGTCATCCAATCCACGTACATGTAGGGGACTTGCAGCGCCTCGTGCATGGCCTTGAGCTGAGTCAGTCGCCGCTCGCTGAGCGGTCCTTGCCAGTGTTGGGCGCTCGGATCGCAGTAGAAAACGCGGCAGCCGAAGGGCCGCCGCTCGCGGGCGTGGCATTTGCCGTCGATCGCGTGGGGGCAGGCGTCGGAAGTGACCGGGGGCGTGAGGTTGCCTGTCGCCAGGTAATACGCGATTTCGAGCGAGGTCACGTACAGCCGGTGACCGAACTGGCCGAAGCAGCAGCACTTACCCTTGTTCCAGCACGTGGGGTCATGAGCCGCAATCTCGCGGTCGACCTCAACGTAAAACTCGCGCATCGCCCTCACGATTTCCGGCCGTTGCGCATGTTCCCGCAGCACCGACACCGAAACCGGTAGCAACCTCTCACTCATGAAACGCCTGCATCGAGTTTACGGAGCATCTGCCTTCAACGGCGACTCCTCACCCGGCTCCCAAGAGTCCTTCAGGCGAACGGCCTCGATCTGGTCGATCGTGAATTGGCGGCCGTTGTTCATGCCCGGACAGACCTCGCCGGCCGCAGCCCATGCCGAAGGCGATTTGAGATTCTGTGTCCAGAACGGCCAGGTCCGGCACTGCAACGGCCGCACCGGGTAGATCGAGCACCCCCGGGTTCCGTTGCCCGTCGACATGAGGAAGACGCAGTCGCCGTTTGGCTTCTCCACCAGCGAGTGCCTGAAACCGATGCGCCTCAGGTGCTCCTTGCCGAGCCAGTCATCTTCGCGGCCAAGATAGACGGAAATTCGCCGGATCTCTTCGCGGGTGACCCAGACATACCCAGGCGGCCCCGTGCAGCAGTTGCCACACTGGCTGCACGAGAAACGTAACCCTTCGGCGTACCATTTGTTATGTGTGTTTCCCACTGTGGCGGTTGACTCTCCGGACCGTTCGTGGATCAGGCGCCTTTCGGCGACCGGATTCGCTCGCTCGGTACTATCATAACCCGGTTTGGCAGGACCACCCGGCCGGTGTAAGATCCGTGAACCGGCGGAAGGTCGCCCCCCGAGTTAAGGATAGTCCGGATAAATCTCGATAGCAATAATCAGTTATCGAGGGGACCTGTAAAGAGCTTCCGCAAGCTGCGACAGCGGGTTGTACCGAGGATTGGAATGCCCTGGGACAAACTGCCCTACCTGTGCGTACTGGCGGTACTGGTTGCTGCCAGCTTTGGGATGCCAATCCCCGAGGACATTCCTCTGCTCACCGGCGGATGGCTGTGTTATCGCGGCTTGGCCGTCCTGCCGATTATGATCGCCGTCGGCATGTTGGGTGTGCTCACCGGCGATGTCTGTCTGTTCTTCATGGGTCGTCGATTCGGCCACCACATCGTCGAACACCGTTTCATGCGGCGGATCGTGAAGCCTTCCAGGCTGCTGCTGGCCGAGCATCTTTTCGAGCACCACGGCATCAAGATCATCTTCGCGGCTCGCTTTCTACCGGGGCTTCGAGCGATGGTTTTCCTTGCCAGTGGCGTTATGAAGGTGCCCTTCTGGAAATTCATTAGTGTGAACGGCTCCGCCGCGTGCATCAGTGTTCCGACGCTGGTCGTGCTCGGCTGGCTGTTTGGGTCACAGTTTGATCAGCTCAAGTCGGATGTCCGAATGGTCACCAACATCATCGGTTTCCTCGGGCTCATCGTTCTCGTCGTCGCTGTGGGGCTTTACTTCCACCGGCGATCCAAGCAATACCTTGCCGAGGCCGGTCCGGATGAGGCGGTCGATGCCGACACGCTGGTACAATTGCCGCCCGGCGGGCATGTGGAGCACACCTCCGCTGTGGGCAAGCCTGCGGCCCCCATGTCAGCTTCAACCGTGTCCGAGCAGGTATCGTCGTCTCACAACGATTCTTCGGCGGCACAGGTTGCAGGGGGGGTCTGACCCCCGCTTCTCTGAGAACACGAAGAGCCGTCTATTGGTGTTGTCGGCGGTATGTTGAAAGACGCTCTCCCAAGTGCGTCCCGTCGAGATATTCGCTGTATGACATACCGATAGGCCAAGTACTTCGAGGAGCGAGGATGTAGAGCCCGACGACAACTGCGGGGATGAAGAATGGCAAGGAGATGGCCCACAACGGCGTTGATCGCGGCGTTCCTGACCGTAACCGGTGGCTCGATCGCTCAAACCGCGAGCCGGCCGGCGACCGCTGTCGTCGAGATCTTGCCTCAAATCAGTGAAACGCCCGTGTGGCCCGAGATTATCGGCGTCAATCTCGACTACGGCGGCGCGGCGGCCCTCAAACGGCCCGAAGCCATGCAGGCGGTCAAGAAGATCGGCATCAAGTCGATCCGTTTTCCCAACGGGTGCGAGGCTGACCGTTATGACTGGAAAGCCGACAACGAACGGAAGATGACGGTCGAACAGTTCCTGGTTTTCTGCGAGGCCGTCGGGGCTGAGCCTTACTACACGCTGAACTTGCAGGGCGGGACGGAAGGCTTACCCGGCCCGCCTCCGACAGGCGCGCCTGTGGCCGAGATCATCCGTTATCGACACACGGCCCCAAATCCCTGTGGCTATACGGACTACTACTTCGGGACTCTGGCCGAGACGCTGAATCTGGTTCGCAAGTACACCATCGAGCGGGCCCTGGCCGGTCGACTTCCGATCACCTGTTACGAGATGGGCAACGAGAACTGGGGCCAAGCCACCACCGACTGGCCACCCGAGCATTATGCCCCCACCGTGGCCGCCTACGCTCAGGCCATGCGGCAACTCATGGCCGAGGCCGCCGCCCAACACCCGACGATCAAAGGCCTCAAACTCTGGATCACCGCGGTGGGCTACCCCCTGATGGGAAACAATCAGGATCCGCTCCAGGCCACCAATCACGACATCAACGTCCGCTGGACGCGAGAACTGAATCAGCTTTACGAGGCGGGCCTGATCGATGCGGTGCAGGACCATTTCTATCCCTACAGCATCGAAGGGACCGACCTGCTGATCTGGTCGCACCACAACCTGCAGAACATCCTCTACGGCCGACGCGGCGTCGCCAACCCGGGCCTGGGCGGATACCGTGAAGAGGCTATCGCCTACCGCTCACCCATCGAAATCACCGAGTGGAATCTCAAGTGTTGGGGTGAACAGCGCAAGTCGAAGCTGGACGCGAAGAATCTCGATTTCGAGCAGGACATGACCGGCTGGAGAGTCACCCACGGTGTTGCGGGCAGCACCGCCGTCGTTTCCCAAGATGCCGGACGCCGAGGACGCGGCCTTCGCCTGAGAACCGGCTCGTCGGCCGACGCGTCGATATCGGTGTCGCAGGCCTTCGAGTGGAAGGACAAAAAGGCCACGAGTATTCGCGTCGCGGCCTGGGTTCGGACGCCTCATCCCGATCGCATCTCTGCTCAACTGACCACCCTCGGTCCCGAGAGTCGTCCTGCCGAGCCGCTCTCGGATTCCGCCAGTCGGACAGCATGGCGAGCCAACCACTGGCACAGAATCGTTTTCGGCGGCAAGGTGCCCGAAGGCGCCACTTCCCTCGCGGTGAACTTCTTGCTGTCCGGAGCTGATGCTGAAGCTGACATCGACGGCGTCGAGCTCTACTACTGGGACAACGAGGCCGGTCTCATGCCGGCCGCCGCCGACACCGCTGCTCAGCAACTCCTGCTGGTCGACGCGTTTCGGGTGATGATCAGCCACGGCATCCGCCGGGCCCACCTGCACCACCTCTTCGGGGCCTACCCCTGCGGTATCATGTACACCGACGGCCGCATCAAGGACAACTACAAGGTCTTCGAGTTCTATGCCGGCGGCCTGGGCACCCACACCGTCCGCACGCAGGTGACCTGCGACACATTCGACTTCGACAGCCAGGGCGACAAGTATGCGACCGCATTCAACGCCCTGGCCCCCGACGTCAAGAACGTGCCGATCATCTCCGCCTTGGCGATGCGCGATGAGAGTTCGCTGTACGTCGTGGCGGTGAACCGCTCCACGGATGAGCCGGTCGATCTGGCATTGCGGGTCCGGGATGCAGATCTGGGTGCCGGTTTCGTGCGGACCTTGACGTGCCAGGACACGGACCGACCTGGCGTCCAATTAGGCACCCAGGATCTCCCCTCCGGCCCACCGGCCACCTACCGCATGGCGGCTCACTCAGCGTGCTTGTTCAAGCTCGCGATGACTTCGCAGAAACGCTGATCGCGCGGGGGACAGGGATTGACAACCGGTTCACGTCGTGCAACGTAACTGCTCGCGATATGGTCGAAACCGCCATGCACCATCACCGGATCGTTTGTCTCTTATCCTTCGACGAGGCGGACGCGGCTTTCTTTGCCGGAGTAGCGGTTTTGGACTTCCTCGCGGGGTTGGCATTCTGCGCGTTCTTGACCGGCTGGGGGTTTTGCGTCTTGTTCACGGAGCTGACGCCCTGGGTTTGCCTCGGCGGAAGGTCAGCGTTCGCCTCAGTCTTGCCGAGCACGTCAGACAGTCGTTTGTATTCCTTCACTATTGCCGGGTCCGACGATGCAAACCGATCGCGGTCCCATTGCCATTGGCCCCACTTGTCGGCGAGCAGAGAAAAGTACGCTACCCGTGTTTGGTCATACTCCAGCATCGCAGTACAGGCACTCTTGTCTTCGGCAGATACCCCATATCCGGGCACGCAACCTCGCAGTTGTTCCAATCGCGTTCCGTTGATGCCCGCCTTAACCAGGATGTCCCGGATTCGCTCGCTGCCGGAAGTCATGTGCTGCTGCACGTCCTCGGCGGCCTTGAGAATCTGTTGGGCCAGCTTCAGCCGGCTTTCAGCATCCTTTCTTGAGGTGATGGTCTTTGCCTGGGTCCCTCCGGCCGCGTTCAAGCGGGAGATCGCATCGTGGCGGACCGCGCGTTTATGACGCTCCTCTTTCAGCAGCGTCATCGCTGTGTTGCAGCATTCCTCGACCGCGGGCCGCGGGAGGCCTGCCGCTTCGGCGGCCTTCAGGTAGTTTGCCAAAGGTTTCGCCTCCATCCGGTATTGACCCGTCTTCTCGACGAAGGCTCGCAGACTTTCGGTAAGACCCTCGACCTGACTGCTCAGGTTCTGATGCGTTTGCTCGGCTTGCGCTACACTGATCATCCTGGTCTGACACGTTTTGGTCGCGCCCACAAACCATACGCCGGCTACGCACGCAAGGAAGGCGAAGTTGGGTACCAGCGTCCAGCGTCCGGCGATGAGTCGAAACAAACCGCTGTAAACCGCGAAGACGACGAACGGCCCGACGGCGAAAGCCAGGAGCGGAACGCACTTGCCGGTCATTCCGCCGTTGTTCGCCGCCCATGCGACAAGAACCAGGATCGGACAGGCCACAACCAGGTGAACCACGGCCAGGATGACCGCGTAACCGTTGAGACCGCCAAGCCTCCATTCGCTGTCGTCCGAAGACAGATTGACGGCTTTCATGGGGCATCTCCGCTCGGCGAGTGAGCACAGTGAGAAGGATATCGCTGTGCATCATCCGTCATCGGATCGGGATTCTGCCTGCTTCACAAATGGTGCGCAGACTTGAGCCCATCGTCGTGCCGCAGCCGCCATACGACGAATTATGGGGCACGGGACGGTCGTTCCGGGTCGGGTAGCAAACACATATGCGGACGCAAGAATGCCGCCGAACCGGAAGGCCTGATTGGTGTACTGCCCTTCGGTGGGCAGCACCATGCCATGGCCCGGTGAGCGACGCCAAGCCGGCTGCCTTGTGCACGACACTGCCCGGCTGTCGGGAAGTAGCGGCAACGCACGGCGGCGTCTGCCTCTTCTGCCCGCCGCCGCATTTCGGGGTGCCCTGAGGCAAATCCCGGTGTATCGGACCGCTTGGGGCTTCATGAGTCTGCACATATCATTGGCCGCACTGAGTTCAGATGGGCTGTCCGTAAAACGAGTTCAGCACGGATTTGCCAAGGCACGGAGGATTCCGTGGAGTTTGCCCTTAACTCGTTTGACCTCTCGATCATCGTCACTTCGCTGGCCGCTGTGGTTGCCGTCGGTTTCTGGGCCTCGCGTCGGCAGGACAAGACCGCCCGCGGCTACTTCCTGGCTTCCGGCCGTCTGCCATGGTGGATCATCGGCTCGGCCTTCGTCTCCACCAGCGTCTCCAGCGAGCAGATCGTCGGCACCGTCGGGGCCGCCTATGAGCACGGCATGGCCATCGCCAACTGGGAGTGGTGCAGCCTGCCGGTCTATACGCTGCTGATGATCTTCTTCATCCCGGTGTACCTCAAGAACCGCGTCACCACCGTCTCGGAATTCCTCCATCGCCGCTATGGCACGCTGTGCAGTGATTTCTACAGCTTCGTCATGCTCTTCGCCTACGTGTTCATCTTCCTGGTGCCCGTGCTGTACGGTGGAACACTCGCCATCTCGGGCCTGACCGGCTGGCCCTTCCACCTCACACTCTGGGCCACGGTCCTGATCGTCGCCGCCTATACGGTCAAGGGCGGCCTGGCGTCGGTGATGTGGACCGACGCGATGCAGTGCCTCATGCTGGTTGGCGGGGGGGTTCTGCTCTTCTTTGCCGCCCTGGGCAGAGTCGATGGCGGTTGGAACGCGATGATCGCCGCAAGCCCCGATCGATTCCACCTTTACCGTCCCCCCGGCGATGAGGCCGCGCCTTTCCTCGGGCTGATCACCGCCATGTTCGGCGTCATCCTGTTCTATCAGGCCGGCAACCAGGTGATGATCCAGCGTGTGCTCGGGGCCCGCTCTGAGTGGGACGGCTACATGGGCATCATCTTCGCCGGCTTCATCAATTTCATACGGCCGCTGGTGACCTGCTTCATCGGCCTGATCGTCTACCACTGGATTCACGTGATGAACATGGCCGATCCTCTGCGCGACAGGGATCTGGCCTTCCCTTTTGCCTTGCGGATGCTGGCTCCGGACTGGGGCCTGCGGGGAATCGTGCTTGCCGGCTTTCTGGCCGCGGTGATGTCCACGCTGAGCGCTCTGTCCAATTCCACGGCGACGCTCTTTGCTCTCGACGTTTACCGCAAATGGCTCCGCCCCCACGCTGACGATGTCCAGACCGTCCGGGCCGGCCGCATCGCCTCGCTTCTGGCTCTGGTTATCGCCGCGCTCGTCGCCCCGGCCGTCGCCCACTTCGGCGGCATCTTCAAGTACTTTCAGCAGGGCGTGACCTATCTCTCGACGCCGTTCCTGACGGCCCTGTTCCTCGGCATCCTGTGGAAGCGTGCTAACTACCAGGGCGGTCTTTTTGCCCTCTTCGGCGGTACCGCGATCCAGGCCGTCATCATCGCGGGTTTCCACCTCGCCGGCGTCAAGCTTCACTGGCTCTACCTGGCCTTCTTTGCCCAGGTGCTGACCATCGCCGGCGCGGTCATCGTCTCGCTGCGCTATCCACCTCCACCGGCTGAGCGATGGGAGCCGTTCAACTGGAGCCCGGCACTGCTCGCGCGCCGTGCCGACGCCCCGCCGCGCCCGTGGTACAAGAGCCTCATACTCTGGTTTTCCATCTACGCCGCAATCTGGTTTTACCTCTACCGGCGATACTGGTAGGCGCGCGGGTCGTTGGCCTGTCAGGAAAACATGCAGGGGGCAATCTTTCGGCAAACCTATGAGAGCGGTTCTGGCTCGAAAGGGCTCGCCGAGATCTGGCCACGATCCGACTGGAGCGGTCTCCTTGGCAGTGCCAAGCCAAGCGGCGCGTGCTCGGCACGCCGTGATGCTCAGATGATCTCGAGGTGATCCCTATCCGGCAGCTTCGGGAACGGAGCCGTCGGCAGCGTCTGGTACCAGTAGGCGACGGAGGCGATGTCGTCCTGCAGAGGCAGATAGCGGCCATGGCTTCGCCAGCCGAGGGCCTGGATGGTAATCCGCAAATCCTTCTCGAACCGAACCGGATCCATGATGTGCCAGCGATACAGCCCGAAACGGGTGTTGGCGTCATAGACGCCGTCCGGGCGGATGACCTGCGGCATGCCGGCATACGGCGTCGAGTACTCCTGATACTGCTCGCCCTTGCCCTCGCGAGTGCCGCCGGGCCCCTTATTGACGATGAAGCAGTAGGAGCCGCAGAAATAGTCCTCGGTGCCGGTCCCGCAGATGGTGGGCCACTGGGTGTCGCCGTCGATGAAGAACTTGATCTCGCCTTCGCCCCACCAGCCGTTGTTGTTGACACCCCAGGCCATGTAGGTGCCGACGAACTGTCCTTTGCCCTTGATGCCGTCGACGATGGTGTAGTCGGTCTTGTAGGGCAGGGGGTTGCAGCGGCGAAACTGAGCATGGAAGTAGGCCGCGTCCTCGGGCACTTCGGTCAGCGTGTAGTTGATCTGGTAGAAAAGGACCATCTCCTTGTCGTCGAGGTTCGTGAAGGTGATGCGGCATTTCTTGCGGAAGGGCATCTCCCAGTAGCAGTTGAACGCGCTGCCGGGGTTGACGCAGACGGCCAGCGAATTGACGTGGGCGTACCGGCCCCAGCCGCAAGCGAAGAAGTCGCCGATCGGGCACTCGACCGACGGCATCGCCTGGTCGTCCCAGTAGATCCGGAGAATCTGCATTCGCCACGGTCCGGTCGGAGTCATCCAGATCTGCTGGATCGCGCCGGGGCCTTGGATATTGGCCAATTCTCGTTCCTCCCCGGCCGCGATCTTGATTGCCGGCGAGATCTTCCAGCCTTGCCCCAGCTGGCGAGCGGCCTCCCTGCCCAGCCCCTCCGTGGCCATGCCGCCCTTGCCCTTTTCGCCGGTGAAATTCTCCGGGCTGATCGATCGGGTCTTGGCATTGGAGAGTCGTGGAAGATTACCGAGGTGCATACCGAGTCCGTTGAATGAAGGCATGGTAGTCTCCTGGAAGAGACGGAGGGCTATCAGCGATTGGCATCCTGCCGTTGGCCTCCGTCGTCAGTTTGTGGTCGATCCCCCGCGGTTCATGCTGTCCGGGATCCATGTCAGGCGAGCGATGCGGATGCCCTGGATGTCCGGCAGCAGGGCGGCAATATAGTAGAGGTTGCCGTGAAAGACAATCTCCGGGGCGGCCACTTCCAGCAGGCAGACGAACTTGTCATCCGCCTTCTCATCGATGCCGAAATCCATGGGATCTTTCGAACGATAAACGCTGGTGGTTGGCGGACCGGCGTAACGCTGTGTACGGAACAAGTAGAACCAGTCGCCGATTTTCACCACATGCGGGCATTCGCAGGAGTATGGCGAAGTGCCCGTGAGGCCGCCGCGAGCAACCACCTTCGATTCGCTCCAAGTGCGCAGATCCTTTGATGTCCGACAGAACACCGCCCCGATCTGGTTTGGGAAGGCCGTGTAGTAGCAATGCCAGAGATCGTTGATCCGGATCAGCATCGGGTCGCGGGTGTTGGCTTCGGGGCCTTCGGTAAACATGCCCAGCTTGCCGTTGGGATAGGGCCACCTCTCAAACACTTTTCCGTCTCGGCTCCGCTGGATCATCAACCAGTCCCAGTCCCCGTAGATCATGTAGTAGAGGTCACCGATGCGAATGACATACGGGGCCTGCAAACCGCCGACGCGGGATTCGTATTTCGGATCGGCCTGCATGGCGATCCCCAGCGGCGTCCAGTCCGGATCGGTCAGGCGTTTGCCTTCCCAGCGATAGAACAATCGTGTCAGACCACCGCATCTCGTGTTGCGGATGCAGGACCAGATCTGCCACGTTCCGTCGGCCGCCTGCCAGATCGCGAAATCGACGGGTTCCTGGCGATGGTTCGGGTTCTCGGCAGGAGGCCCGTTCAATCCGCCCAGGTCGGGGCTGCGGGCAACGGTCCACCAGGGACCGGCGATGCGTGGCATGAGCGCGCTTTGCCCCGTGCCGTTGCAGCCGAAGCAAAGAAGGGTCGCCCAGAACGTTACGGTACAGAGTGCTGCGGTGGGGTTTCTCAACATTGAAGACTGTCTTCCCAAGGCGGCCTTCGGCCGCAACCAAAAGATGCGCCAAAGCGCACACCCGTCGCGACGGAGGAGACTAAAGGCGCATGCCCACGCAGAGCCGTGGGCATGGCGCCCGGCGATCCGGAAACATGCGCGCAAGGCGCACAGATGTCCGGCCGCAAGGTTCCAATGAACGACTCATCCGTAGGGCCCGGCAAACGATCCGATCAAGGTTCCTGGCCCACGACACATAGTCGAGAAGGCAAAAAAGATGTCAAGCGACCCGGCCCCAAGGCAATCGGCAACGGGCCAATCGCGAACCGGAACTCGCGGCGGGGTGTCGGTAAGCAGTCACTTGCGGAAATGGGTAACGTCGCCACACGTACCGTGGGCCGAAACAATCGTATCATTAGCCATATCAACAGTTTAGAAGGTTTTCGCCGGTTGGAGAGGGCCCCGCGCCCTGTCCAGGCCTGCCGGCGGCCTCCCACGTTCCGGCCCAGACTTGCGGTCTGAAGAAGGTGGGCAGGCACATTTCGGAGAACGCGGGCTGTACTTTTCGTGAATTGCAGTGTATAGTGTTTTCTGGTTGGTTTGTCGAACGAGTCAGGAACGTGACGTTGGTTGAACAAGTCCGCACTGCAATCTCAATCGCCCTCCTACCTTCTTGGCCGGAATGTTGGCCACTTTCTGAAAGGACCCGGAAAGAGAAATGCGGGTCGTGATGCCCTCGAACAGGAGAATTGACGATGGGCAAGAAGTTGTATGTCGGAAATCTGTCGTACTCTACCACCAGCGATGAACTGGCTGAGCTTTTCGCACCTCATGGCAGCGTCCAGAGTGCGGAAGTGATCATGGATCGGGCCAGTGGCCGGAGCAAGGGCTTCGGTTTCGTGGAGATGGGTACAAACGAAGAGGCCCAAGCCGCGATCTCGGCCCTTGACGGCCAAGAGGTCAGCGGAAGGCCGCTGAAGGTCAATGAAGCCAAGCCGCGCGAAGATCGTGGTGGCGGTCGCGGCCGAGGCGGCCATGGCGGCGGTGGCGGCTATGGTGGTGGCAGGGGCCGCTACTGAATGTCCTGAAGCCGACAGCGATCTGGCTCTTCCGGCCGATCGTGATGTCGGCTTTCGCAATACTCTGCGAACCCTAGAGTAGCCGAAGGCCACGAGCATACCTCGGTGTGTTCGTGGCTTTCCTGTTGAACAAGGACCAGACGGTCGTTCCTGGATAGGCTGCAATCACATACCCGACAAGGGTCCGCCAGCAAGTACAAGTTCAGGTGTCTGCGATCGAACGGTATCGCGGTGATGCCGAGGTTGTGGAAAAAAGGGCACCCCGCCTCTCCGAAAGGAGAAGCGGGGCGTTCTGTTGTCAATCGTCCAGTCAGCAACTGATCGCCAGCACCGAAGCGGCGCGTTCTACTTCTTGCGTTTCGGTGTCTTTTTGCCCTTCTTGGCAGGCTTGGCCGATTGGGTTCTCTTCTCTTCGACCACCGCCTTTGCCGCCGCCAGTCGGGCGATCGGGACGCGGTAGGGTGAGCAGCTCACATAGTCCATCCCCACACGGTGGCAGAACTTGACCGACTCCGGCTCGCCGCCGTGTTCGCCGCAAATCCCGACCTTCAAACCTGGGCGGGTCGCCCGGCCGCGCTCGATTCCAAGCTTGACCAACTCGCCCACCCCGCTCTGATCCAGTATCTGGAAGGGGTCGGCGGGCAGGAGCTTGCCCTTGATGTATTCGGGCACAAACCCTCCCACGTCATCGCGGCTGAATCCGAACGTCATCTGCGTCAGATCGTTCGTGCCGAAGCTGAAGAACTCGGCCACCTGTGCCATTTCGTCGGCCTTCAACGCCGCGCGTGGGATTTCGATCATCGTGCCGTACAGGAACGAAATCTTCTTCATTCCGAATTTCTTCGCCACCTCGCCAGCCACGCGATCGACGATCTGCTTCTGATGCTTCAGCTCGCTCACATCGCACGTTACCGGGATCATGATCTCGGGCATGGCCTTCTTGCCGGCCTTGATCAGCTCGGCTGCCGCCTCGAGGATCGCCCGAACCTGCATCTCGCTGACTTCCGGGTAGGTGACACCGAGGCGAACGCCGCGGTGTCCCATCATCGGATTCACTTCGTCCAGCGACTCAGCCCGTTTCTCGAGTTCCTCGAGCGAGATGCCCAGACCGGCGGCCAGCTTCCTTCGCTCATCTTCCTTCTGGGGCACAAACTCGTGCAGCGGCGGATCCAGCAGGCGGATGGTCACCGGGAGGCCGTCCATCGCTTCAAGCGTCGCCTTGATATCCGACTTCACGTGCGGGAAGAGTTCATCCAGCGCCGCCTTGCGTTCCTCGAGCGACCTGGCATGGATCATCTTTCGCAGCTTGAACAGCGGCTCCTCGGCTCCCTTGCCGTAGAACATGTGCTCCGTGCGGAAGAGTCCGATGCCGGCGGCACCGAACTTGCGGGCCTTGGCGGCATCCGCGGGCGTATCCGCGTTCGCGCGCACGCCGAGCTTGCGGATCTTGTCGCACATCGCCATGAACTGTTTGAAATAGGGATTATCTTCGGCCCCTGCGACCATTGGGAGGCGATCCTTGTAGACCACGCCCTTGGTGCCGTTGAGGCTCAACCATTCGCCTTCGCGAATGATTTCGTTGCCGACCCGCAGGCTTCTGCCGGCGAGGTCGACATGTACGTCGCCCGCCCCGACGATGCAACACTTGCCCCAGCCGCGGGCCACCAGTGCGGCGTGGCTGGTCATGCCGCCGCGGGCGGTCAGAATGCCGACCGCCGCACGCATGCCCTCGACGTCCTCGGGGTTCGTCTCCTCACGGACCAGGATCACTTGCTTGCCCTTGCCGGCCGCCTCGACGGCCGCCTCGGCCGTGAATACCACCTGTCCGGTCGCGCCGCCCGGGCCGGCCGGAAGGCCGGTGCACAGTTTGATCGCGCTCTTTTCCGCGAGCGGGTCGAGCACATCATGGAGCACCTCATCGAGCTGGGCCGGAGTCACTCGCATTACCGCCTCTTCCGGCGTGATCAGCTTCGACTTGGCCATGTCCACCGCGATTCGCACCGCCGCCGGCCCCGTGCGCTTGCCGGTGCGGGTCTGCAGCATGTAGACCTTGCCTTCCTCGATGGTGAACTCGATATCCTGCATTTCGCGGAAATGCTTCTCCAGCTTGTCGCGGATGGCGTGAAGCTGCTTGTAGGTCTTGGGATTAGCCTTTTCGAGGCTGGGCTCGGTGTTACCTTCGGGGCGTGTTGCCTCATTTAACGGACTTGGGGTTCGGATGCCGGCCACGACGTCCTCGCCCTGGGCGTTGACCAGCCACTCGCCGTAGAAGGCGTCTTCACCGGTGGCCGGGTTACGGGTAAATGCGACGCCCGTGGCGCTGTTCTCGCCCATGTTGCCGAACACCATTGCCTGGACGTTGACCGCCGTGCCCCAGTCATCCGGAATGTTCTCGATGCGCCTGTAGGAGATCGCGCGCTTACCGTTCCATGACTGAAAGACCGCGCGGATGCCGCCCCAAAGCTGCTCCATGGGGTCATCCGGGAACGACTTGCCCAGAACGTCCTGAATGATCTTCTTGTACGTGTCGCACAGGGCTTGTAGATCCTCGACGGTCAGATCGGTGTCCAGCTTGTAGCCCTTGCTGCGTTTGAGTTGTTCCATTGCCCGTTCCATCTGTCGGCGGACGCCCATGTCTTCGGGCGGCTCGATTCCCTCGGCCTTTTCCATCACCACGTCCGCATACATCTGCATCAGGCGGCGATAAGAGTCCCAGACGAACCGGGGGTTGTTCGTCTTGGCGATCATGCCCGGGATCGTCTTGCTCGTCAGGCCGA
>DAOOIV010000093.1 GCA_035384605.1 Phycisphaerae bacterium | reverse complement strand
CCGACACCCCTACCACATCGGCCCCGAAATGTCAAGAGTCAAGAGTTGACCCCGGCCCCATACGGGCCACTCAGAAATGCTTTGGTTGCGGCCAAAGGCCGCCTTGGGGAAATGAAGAGTACAGCCGAAGCCGCCCGCAGGTGGCCGAAATTCAACCTGCCCGGTGACACCAAGCTGGGTGAAGAGGGGGAGGGATTGATTGGCGCGTCGGCAGGGTTTTCGGGCTGATCGGCAGGCCGTTGCACCAATTGTCTATCTGCGTAAGACGGAGGAGTGGTCCGACCGGGAATGCCCGGGAGAGGGCTCGAACCTCCACCCCATTACTGGGACATGGCCCTCAACCATGCGCGTCTGCCAATTCCGCCACCCGGGCTAGGTTTTTGTTCGGCATTCGGGGCGTTGGGGGCCCGCGATCCGCACACTCGATAGGGTACCGGCCCTGCACGGCAGCGTCAAGCCAACAAGAAGCCCCCCGCGCAGCCACAGCGTGGTTCCCGGGGGGCGGATCCCTCTAATCGCGTGACGATCAGGCAAACGCCTCTGCGAGTTCCTCTTCTGTCTCGTCCACTGACCAGTCGAGTTGTCGGCCGGCGCCGGGGGCCAGCATGATCTCGTCGGCTTCCCGGCTGTTGACGAAGCGAAGGACTGGAGGTCGCGCTGTGGCCGTTCTCGAAGCCGGAGCAGGTTCAACTTTGACGACCGAGTTGACCCCGAACGGTCCATGTTCGAGTCCGAACGCGGCGTAGTCGGTGTGCCACTCGCCGTCGGCCACATAGCGGAACTGGTAACAGCCGGGGGTAAGATGGATGACGTATCGCCACCATCCGTCTTTGTCCATTTGCATTGCTAAGCTGGTTGTATTCCAGCCGTTGAAGTCACCTGCGAGAGTTACGTGTCGGGCTCCCGGGCGATAAAACCGAAACTCGACGGTGCCGTCAGGCAATTGTGTAACCATGGCGATGCCTCCAACTCCTTAGTGTGACCAATAAAGCTGACCAACAAAGCGTAGAGAATCTCCCACGCATTCCCAATTCTCTCGTTGCTTGTCAGTTATAGGCCGTACTCACGATCTCGGCATCTGGGACGAGCCGAAAACGTGAGAGGTCTCCTCCAGATCGGGCACAGCCTGTGCTACCTGTTGTCAGACTGCGGGTCGGGTGCGGTCGCACGCATTCTCGGATCCTGCCCGACGGTCTGTGTGTCCGGCTTTCCGGCCTTCAAACCGCGACGGCCCACCGCCCATCATCTGGATTCGTTATTTCTTTCGGTGTAGGGGCCCAGCGAGATTGAACAGCATTCTGGAAAAATCTCCAGATACACCTAGAATGTGGGCCGGTGTCCTGGAATCGCCGGACTTCATTGCTTGTACGGCTGGCTCCTGCTATCGGTTCGACCCTTGAAGGCCCGAGCTCTGCATTTTGGGATCGTTACGGCAAGTGCCGCTTGTTGGCTGTCGGCCGTGGCGGCCTTGGTTTTTCTCTGCGGCTGCGGTGGGGGCGTGGCCATCGGTTCCGGCAGTGTGCAGGTCTGGCCTGTTCCTGCGTCCGCCATCGTCTTTTCGGACGCCGTTCCCACCGGCTATTCCGAGCTATACCGCGAAACCGAGAAGACCATCCGGATCGATGCAGCGATCAACGAGGTGGCCTCGTTTCAGTTGGCCATGGCGGCACAGGGCAACGTACCTGCAGGCGTGCGGAACATCCGCGTGACGGATTTCCGGCAGGGCGCAGTATCTGTCGCGGCGAGCCATGTGAGGTTGTACCGCGAATTACGGATTCCTGTGGAGGACTATCCGGCTTGGTACTTGCGGTTGACGCCGCACCTGAGAGCGAAGCGTGAGTATCCGGATGTGCTCGTGCCGCTGGAGTCTCCCAAGGGTGCCCTGCCGATCGATTTGCCGCCCGGACGGACGGAGGCGGTATGGGTTGATGTACACATACCCCCGGGGACGGAACCTGGTGCGTATTCGGGCAGAATCGAGCTTGAGACCGGTGGGGGCGCGACCCAGGGTTTGGCTGTTTTGCTGACCGTTTGGCCGTTTGCCATCCCGCAAACCCGGCACGCCCCCGTGATCGCTGGTCTTGATACGGCCGGCCTGATCAGGAACCACGTGGAGATTGACAGACGGCCTTATTCTCCCAGCCGTTTGTCCAGTGAAGATCCATTCTACGAACGGGCGGTTCAGGTGGTTGACCAAGCCATGAGGCTTTTGCACGAGCACCGGTTGAGTCCGGTCTTGTGGGATCTGAGGCCGGCACAGAGAGTCGTTTCGGGTGGCGGAGTCGAACTGGACTGGTCCGATTACGACAGGCTGGTCAGCGGAATCATGGACGGGTCGGCATTCGAGGATCGAACGGCCGCGGCGGCGTGGCCGTTGCCTTTTGATGAGCGCGATCCGTCGCCCGACTTGCACGGCGGTGTGGGATCAGAAACGTACGAAAGATACGTGGCCGATTACCTGAGCAAGTGCGTAGCGCATTTTGAACGGCGGGGATGGCTGGATCGCCATTTCGTCTGGGTGCCATTGAGCGATGGCACCAGGGCCGAGCGTTTCAAAGCTTTTGAACGGATCGGCAGGCTGTTGAAGCGGGTCGAGCCTCGGCTACGACTCGTCTGTCCCCTCAGCCCGATGTCGCTGGAGCCGTACGGTTATCTCAACGATCCGTTTGTTGACGTCTCAAACCTGGTGAGCATCTGGTGTCCGCCTTCTGCCGAAGCAGATCGTACCGTTTTGGCGCGCGAGCGAACCGTGGGCAAGCAGGTCTGGCTGAGTCCCGGTCGTCCGCCGTACACGGGTTCGCTGTCAGTAATCGCTTCGCCGGTCGATGCCGGGAGCCTGGCTTGGCAGATCTACCGCTTCGGCTATGACGGGGCGTGTCTGTCCGTCGTGAATGACTGGGGCCGGGAAGACGCCATTGGTCCGACTGGCAGCGAGAGGCAGCTCATCTGGTCGGGCAAACCGTATGGCTTGGGCGGGCCGGTGCCGTCGATCCGGCTGAAACGGTTGCTGCGGGGCCTTCAGGATTATGAATACCTCTGGCTCCTGGATCGCAACAGGCGCCCTGCCATCGCCAAGTTGTTGTCGACCGACCTGTTTCGCTACGGTGGAACGGAATGTTTCGCTGAGCATTTTCTCGATAGTCGAGGCCCCGGTTGGGTGACCGAGCCGGCGGCCTGGTCGATCGCTCGGGGGGTGATGGCCAGGGAGTTGCAGGTTGCTCTTAGTGAACAGGGCGATCGTCCTCAATCGGGGCAGCAGGACGATGTGGCCCGATTTGCGGAGGAGATGGAATGGTCGCGTCTGGTTGTGGCGATCCGGCGCACGCAGGTCGTGATTGAAGGCGTCAAGGCCCGATTCGAACCGCAAGACGCAGCGGGCCCGGTTCATCTGGAAGCGACAGTGTCGTTTTTCAACGCGACGCCGAGACCTTTTGAGGGCAGGCTGCTGTGGGCGGGGCTGCCGCAGGGCTGGACGGCCGACGATGATGGCCGACCAATCGGGCCGATTGAACCGACTCGTGGGGCGAGGGTGGTTATCGGGGCCAAGGCCCGGGTCATCCAACCAAACACCGACGGCATCGTGCCGGTGCAGTTCGTTCTGCAGCCCTCCCAGGGCGAGCCGACGGTGTTCACAGGGCGCTTGTGCGTGCTCGTGGCTCAGAGGATCGGCAAGCCGTTTGTGGTGGACGGCCGGCTGGACGACTGGCCGTTGGCGACCAACGTGGCCAGCGATTTCCTGCTGGTCGGTGCTGGCGAGGTGCCCAAGACGGGGCGTGCGAGCCCGAACCGGCCGTCCCAACTCACGACGGTTTTTGCATGCAGCGACGACGAGGCTTTGTACATCGCCTTCAACTGTGCCGAAAGTGATTTGGCGGGCCGGCGAATCACCCGCAGCAACTATGTTGAATATGACGATCTATGGCCGGTGGGGGAGGATCTGGTGGAGATGGTGTTGGATCCGAGCGGGCAGGCTGTCGGGCCGGGTGATCTGTATCATGTTGTCGTGAAAGCCAACGGCGCGGTGCTCGCTGAGAAGGGGATTCGGTGCCTCGATCGGGTTGCACCGGTTTCATCGTGGGCCTCGGGGATCACGGCCGCGGTTGACGATGGGCTTCGGCCCGGCTGCTGGACGGTGGAGATCCGGATTCCCCTGGCCTCTCTTGGAAAGCGCGGCGACGTGATCGGCGCGAACTTCGCCCGTTTCGATGCCCGCCGTGGCGAGTACTCTTCCTGGACCGCCTGTCGCTCGCATATCTACAGCCCGATCACCCTGGGGAATATGCAGTTGGGGCGGTGATAGCTGTCAGCTATCAGCGATCAGCATTCAGCAAGACGGTCCGTGAGCGCGGATTCCACCGGCCTGAACCCTGAACCCTCACATGTAACGCTCGCCCGTGGTTTGTCGCGCCTGTTGAACCAGATCCTTGATTCGCTGCGCATCCTGCTTGCGGCAGATGAGGGTTGCGTCGTCGGAATGGATGACGATCAGATCGCTCACGCCGATTGCGGCGAAGAGATGATCCGATTCGCTGACCAGGATGTTGTCGCGGGCGTCAAGAGTCATGACGTTTGGGGCGGCGAGGATGTTGCCGGCCTCGTCGGGTTTGAAGACCTCGGCCAGCGATGGCCATGAGCCGACGTCGAGCCACTCGCAGGGCATCTCCACGGTCAGCACGCGGTCGGCCTTTTCCATGACCGCGAAGTCGATCGAGATCTTCGGCAGGGATGAGAAGCGTGCCAGGATGGCGTCGGCTCGGGCCGGATCGTGGAAGCCGGCGGCGACTTCGCGGAGGCCGGCGTCGATCTGAGGCTGGTGCTTGCGGATCTGGGCGATAATGGCCGGCAGGCGCCAGACAAACATGCCGCTGTTCCAGTAGTACTCTCCGGATTCGACGTATCGCCTGGCGGTCTCCAGATCGGGCTTCTCCTTGAATTCGAGGACCTCGAAGACCCCCGGATCGACCTGCGGGCCGCGATGGATATAGCCGTAACCGGTGTGCGGGTTGCGCGGGGTGATTCCGAAAGTGATGAGCGCGTCCGCGTGCCGGTCGGCCGCCTCGAAGCCTTGCCGCACCGTGGCCGCGAAGGTGTCGATCGGGTGAATGATGTGATCGGCTGTGAAGATGCCCATCGTGCCGTCGGGGTCCCGCAGGGCCAGCAGATGAGCGGCCAGGCCGACGGCGTTGGCGGTGTCGCGCGGGCACGGCTCACCCATAAGGTTCTCGCGGGGCAGTTCGGGCAACTCGGCCGCCATCGGTTCGATGTAGTCGCGCCCGGTGATGATATGGATTTGCTCGGCGGGCAGCAGGGCCCTGAGCCGATCGAAGGATCGGCGTAGCAGCGACTTGCCCTCAAAGATCCGGAGCAACTGCTTGGGATGGCTGCGCCGACTCAACGGCCAGAGCCGAGTGCCGGAACCGCCTGCCATGATGACTGCGTGGTGCATGGGAGAACTCCGCGGGAGTTCTCAGTTGTCAGTTTTCAGTTGTCAGTTCTCAGTCAGAGCTGTCTGGGTTCTGTCTGCATCTTTCACTGATAACTGATCACTGATAACCGATCACTCACAACTCAATTGCCGGCTTCTCATATCCGCGTCGGCCCATGAAGTGGAAGGTCAGCACTTTGCCGAGCTCCACTGCCGGTTGGTCGTATGGGTTGATGTCATACAGCTTGCCCATGATCGGGATCATCGCCTCGTACATGTAGATGAACTCTCCGACGGTATGGGCTTTCACCTCCGGGAAACGCACGGTCAGCGACGGCCGCTTGCTGACCAGCAGGGCCAGCTCGGTTGCCCGCTTCTCGGCGGCGAGCAGCCCGGCCAGCGTGCCGTTCTTGCTGCGGCCGAGGTATTCCATCGCCTCGATACCCTCGAACGCCAGCGGGATGATCGAATCGCACTCGAAGGCCTGGACCTCGAGGAAAGTGAAGACCTTGTCGTTGGGGCCTTCACGGTAAAGCTGAACCTGCGAGTGCTGGTCGGTGACGCCCAATGCCTTGATCGGCGTCGGCCCTACGCATTTGCCGTCACTCGGGCGGATCTTGCCCATGCTTTCGGCGTAGAGCTGGCGGAACCAGTCGGCCAGGTCGCGAAGCTGCTGGCTGTAGGGCATCATCACGTGGATGTTCTTGCCGCGCTGGTCGTACAGGTAGTAGATCATGGCCATCAACGCGGCGGGGTTGTTGATCGGGTCGGGGTTGCTGACGGTCTTGTCCATGGCGTCCGCCCCGTCGAGCAAGGAATCGATATCAATGCCGCAGAAAGCCGCCGAGAGAAGACCGACCGGCGAGAGCACGCTGAACCGCCCGCCGACGCCGTCCGGCACGATGAGTGAACGATATCCCTCGGCGTCCACGATCTTGCGCATCGTGCCCTTGGACGAATCGGTGGTCACGAGGATATGTTCTTTGGCTTCGGCCTCGCCCAGGGCTTTGTTGAGCCGGTCGCGGACGATGAGAAACTGGGCCGAGGTCTCGGCCGTCTCGCCGGACTTGCTGATGACGTTAACCAGGGTATTGGCCCAGCCGTCTTCATTGATGAAGTGCATCACGGCCTCGAAATATGCCGGGTCGACGTTGTCGAGCACGAACAATCGCGGTCCGCGGCGCTCGGTCTTGGGCAGCAGGTTATAGGTCAGCGGGTTCAGGGCGCTTTGAAGAGCGATGTTGCCCAGCGCCGAACCGCCGATACCCAGTACGATGAGGTTCTCGATTGCGTCGCGGCGTTCGGCGACGATTTTCTTGATCTCGTCCACCTGCGGTCGCTCATGGGGCAGTTCCCGGAAGCGATGGTCGCCCCGGCCTCGCTCGGCGGCGATTTCCTTGAGGATCTCGGCCACCCGGGGAGCCAGGCTCCGCAGGTCGGCCTCGGTAAGCCTGTGCTCGCCGAGGCGTTCGTCCGTCACGTGCTTCGTGTCCAGTGTGAGCGTGGATTCTGTTGTCATGAGTCCCATCCCGAATCGTCGTATTCCAACAACTGCAACTTCGCGGCGGCTTGTTCGAGGACAAAGGTCCGCTCGCTGCCATCTCTCTTAAATCTGATGCCTGCGCACACGCCTCTGGCGGCGGGGCGGAGCCATAGGATCTGCCCCAGGCCGTAGTCCTCATGTCGAACGAGCCGGCCCTGTTGCCAGTCATCGTATCGGACGGCCATCGCCTCGGCGGCTTGGTCATCATAACCGCGATTCACTTCCGTGCCACGGTCGGAGGGGAGAACCAACCACTCGACCTGCTCGCGTGGCAATTCGGTCAGGAAGACGGAGCGGGCACTTCGGCTTCCGCGGCCTCGGATACTCCGGAAGCGCGCGCACGTCAACGTCAGCGACCGGCGGGCCCGCGTCATGCCCACGAAGCAGAGTCGTCGTTCTTCCTCCACGTCCGCCTCGCGGTTCTCCTGGCGACGGTAAGGCAGCAGACCGTCTTCGACTCCGATGATGAACACCCGGTTGAATTCCAGCCCCTTGGCCGCGTGGAGCGTCATCAGGGTCACGGCTCCCATTTCCGGGTTGACGGAGTCGACCTCGCTCATCAAGCTGATCTGCTGAAGCCAGTCGACCAGCGATGCTCCCTGGGGGTGATCGCGGTCGTAGTCCGCGGCGTCAGAGATGAGCTCGTCCGCATTGCGGCCGGCGTCATCGTCCTTGGCCTGGTTCCACGCCGCCCGCAGCCCGCTGTGCAGAATGGCGTGCTGAACGGCCGCCGTGACACTCTCGTCGGCGGCGATTCCGGCGATCTCATGGATCAGCTTTACGAACCATGTCATGCGCTCCGCGGTGTGGGCGGAAACCTTGAGCCCGCGCGGGTCGGCCATCACGTCCAGTGGAGAAAGCCCCGTTTCATCGGCCTTCTTGACGATGCGTTCAATTGTCGTATCGCCGATGCCTCGGGGCGGCACGTTCACGATTCGCAGAAAGGAAACCCGATCTTTCGGGTTAGCGGCCAGGCGCAGGTAAGCCAGCGAGTCCTTAATCTCCTTGCGCTGGAAGAATGACACACCACGGGCCACCTGGTAGGGGATGTGCCGCTTCAGCAAGGTCTCCTCGATCAATCGTGACAGAGCGTTGGTTCGATAGAACACCGCCACGTCGGCGTACTTGCCGCCGCCTGCGATATGCTCACTGATGGCCTCGGCGACAAGGTCGGCCTCCTGATTGGCGGTGTCGGCCTCAATCACTCGGACGGGTGGTCCGCCGCTGTTGTCGGTCCAGAGTCTCTTGTGCTTGCGATTGCGGTTGTGGCGAATCACCGCGTCGGCGGCGGCCAGGATCTGCGGCGTTGAGCGGTAGTTTTTTTCCAGTCGGATGACCTTGGTTTTTGAAAAGTCCTCCTCGAACTCCAGGATGTTGTGGATGTTCGCGCCCCTCCAGCCGTAGATGGACTGGTCGGGATCGCCCGTCACACACAGGTTCTCGTGATCCAGGGCGAGCCCGCGAGCGATCAAGTACTGGGCGTGATTGGTGTCCTGATACTCATCCACCAGCACGAAGCGGTAACGGTCCTGAAGCTGGTCGCGAAGCTCGGCGTCCTCGCCCAGCAGATAGGCCGTCTTGAGCAGCAGGTCGTCGAAATCGAGTGCATTCTGCTCGGCCAGAATCTGCTGATAGGCTTCGTAGATCGGTATGATCGCTCGGTCCGACCAGTCACGGGCATATTGCGCGTAGTCTTCGGGCAGGACCATGTCGTTCTTGGCCTGGCTGACCGCTTCGAGCATGTTGGCGGGCGAGTAGTTCTCGGCTGACATGCCGCAACGCACGATGGCCTGTTTCATGGCCGCCGTCTGGTCGGTTTGGTCGAAGATAGAGAAGTTCGGGTTCAGTCCGGCGCGGTCGGCGTAGGTTCGCAGCAGTCGGGCACACAACGAGTGAAAGGTACAGCAGGTGACGCCCGGCTCGACGGCCAGGTGTCTGATTCGCTCGGCCATCTCGTTGGCCGCCTTGTTGGTGAAAGTCAGGGCCAGGATGTGGCGGGGCTCGGTGACGGTCCGGGCGAGGTAGGCGGTCCGGTGGGTGATGACCCGCGTCTTGCCGCTGCCCGGCCCGGCCAGCACCAGCAGCGGGCCGTGCGCATGCGTCACCGCTTCCTTCTGCGGTTCGGTAAGGCCGTCGAGTAGGTGCTCCACGCTCATCTCGATCCTCGCACGTGGTTTTATATCGCGTACCACTCCGGAAGGCGAGTTGTCAGTGTTCAGTTGTCAGTTCCGGAACCGGTACGTGTTTGGTGTGCATGCTGGGTCGAGATTCCCATCTGAGCCCCATACTGTCGCTGGGTCGAGATTCTCATATCGGCTTCACCCCGGCGGGGTTCCTATCCCGCTCGACCAGAGGGGCGAAAGGATTCGCCCGGAGGAGGGGTGCGAGAAGGGATTCTCGCACCAGCGGACTGTCGCTGGGCCGAGATTCCCATCTCGGCCCCCGGCGGGGTTCCTATCCTGCTCGACCAGAGGGGCGAAAGGATTCGCCCGGAGGAGGGGTGCGAGAAGGGATTCTCGCACCAGCGGACTGTCGCTGGGCCGAGATTCCCATCTCGGCCCCCGGCGGGGTTCCTATCCTGCTCGACCAGAGGGGCGAAAGGATTCGCCCGGAGGAGGGGTGCGAGAAGGGATTCTCGCACCAGCGGTTCGGCTCGACCAGAGGGGCGAAAGGATTCGTTCGGGGAGGGTGCGAGAAAGGATACTCGCACCAGCGGGTGTCCACTTCGTGGAAGCCGGGCGCCAGAGTACTGACAACTGAAGACTGACTACTGACCACCCGCCGCAGTCGTGGTCTTTGCCATGGCCGCGGCGTCCGGTTACTCTGTCACCCTATGAAGATCATTGCCCAGGGTATTGATCTGATCGAGTGCAAGCGGATCCGCGACGTCTGGGAGCGTCACGGCGACCGGCTGACCGACCGCCTGTTGACCCCTGCGGAGCTGGCCTACGTGCGCGCCAACCGCGACCCGGTACCGCGCTTGGCCGGCCGTTTCGCGGCCAAGGAGGCCATCCTCAAGGTTCTGGGTACCGGCTGGAAGGGCAAGATCGCCTGGCGCGACATGGAGATTCTCAACGACGCCGCCGGCCGGCCATATGTTACCCTCTGCGACGAGTGCAAGCAGGTGGCCGATTCGCTCGGCATCACGCGCATTCTCATCTCCATCACGCACACCGAGAACTTTGCCGCCGCCGTGGCGACGGGAGTTGCAGACTGACCTTCAGCCCTCAGCCGCCGGCAGATACCTTGACGAGCCCCAGGGGCAGGTCAAGCCCCCGGGGAGGCGAGTCAACGTGGCGCCGCAGGCACATCCTGCATATCTGTCCGCTCGATTCTCAGGTGATCGAGCCCCATCACCGGGTTGCCGCTGAGGGTGATAAACAGGCGGCCGTCCGAAGACCGGGTTTCACCCAAGTCGACATGCGGCGTGTTGCGCTCGTGGCCATCATGCCTGACGAACGCAGCGGTCTTGCCGCCCTTGAGGCTGATTTGCAGCTGGTCCTTGATCAGCGTGTTCACAGGCTTCACGCGGACTCGGTACCTCCCGTCGGCGGGGACGGGCACAGGGATTTCGACGCGCTGATCCGGCGCGTCGATCTCCAGGTAACCGCCGCTTGCGTACCCGGCACCCAAGCTGGTGGTAACGCTGCGTACCTTGATTCCGCGGGCGTGCAGGCCCGGTTCGAGCTCGGTGGCGGACATCTCGATTGTTGTGACGGGCTGGGTCGCCGGTATGGCGTGGGATCGAGGGTGGTTTTCCTCGGCGGCCGGTAGTGGTTCTCGCTGCCTGATCGGCTCGGTCTGATACCAGTACGCGACGCTTGAGTAATCGTTGACCACCTTGGGGCCAAAGAGGTGCTCAATGGTCACCCGGATATGGGTCTTGAAGCGGACGGGGTCAGGAATGTGCCAGCGATAGACGGTCGTCAGGCTGCCGCCGTCGGGCAGTTGTTCGAGCAGGGGGCAGCCGTAGTAAGGATTGCTGAAGGCCTTTTGGAAGCCCCATGCATTGCAGAAGTAATCCTCCGAGCCGGTGCCGGCGATGGTGGGTCGCTCGGCATGATCGAGGAAGATCATCTCGTCGCCCTCTCCCCACCAGCCGCCGGGCTGAGCGTCGACGGCCAGAACGCAGCCGACGTATTGGCCGCGGCCCTCGGTTTCCAGGATGACGTAGTTGTCCCTGCCGGTGAGGTTTCGCTCGTGGGCCTGCGTGCGCAGAGCCGGAGCGCGGCGGAACTCCGCATGAAAAAGCCCTTGATCCGGCGGCTGTGGCCCCAGTTCGTAGTCGATGTTGAAATAGACGCGGCGAATGGATCGCCGACCGTTGTTGAACAGCTCGATTCTGGCGTGCTTCCGGAACGGCATCGGCCAGTAGCAGTTCAGAGCCTTTGTGTTGTCGCCGACGCAAACGGGGGCCGAGCTGATGACGTACTGCCGGGCGTGGCCGAGGGCGAAGAAGTCGCCGAGCGGTACCTCGACCGACGCTACCGGCGAATGCTCCCAATACATCCGGATGACGATGTCGCGGAAAAACGTCTCGTGGTTGGCGAACCGGGCGGCGGTGAACCACATGTGCGTGATCCGGCCGGGGCCATCGGTGTCGAGCAGTGTTCGTGTCTCGCCGGGTACGAAGGTGACCAGCGAGTCTTCGTTGCCACCGGTCGGGTCGGCACTGGATGTGCGGTGTGAGGTGTGGCCGGTCACCGTGGCCAACTCGTCAAGGCCGGCGGGAAACACGGCAGAATGAATTGACAGGATAAGAACGGACACGGCAGCAGTCGATCGCATTGGATGTCTCCGAAGGTCATCATGCTTTGGCATTCTCCAGGGCAACGTCACGATAGCCTACGCCGACTTGCTCTTCATGGCCACGCCGCTCGTGTCGTGGCCTCAGGATGTCACGTTGATTGCGGCCTGCCGATCGTGTATGAGTCCGGCAATGAGGGAGCCGACTCCACGAGAACTGGTATTGCGGACGGTTCGTTTCGAGCGGACGCCCAGGGTGCCGCGGAACCTCTGGACGCTTCCGTGGGCGGAGACGCACTATCCGGTCGAACTGCAAACCATTCGTCGCGATTTTCCGGATGACATCGTGTCGCCGACGGTGGACTTTCCCCGGCCGGACTGCATGCGCGGCGATCCGTATACCCCCGGTGTCTTCGTCGATGAATGGGGCTGTGAATTCCTGAACATCCAGGCCGGCGCGATCGGTGAGGTGAAGAATCCGCCGGTCAGGAGCTATGCAAGCGATCTCGACAAGGTTCGGCCTCCGTGGGCATGGGCGAGGATAGACCTTGGCCTCGTGGCGGAGCAGTATGCCGGAACCGACCGGTTCATGCTTTCGCCGCTGTGCTTTCGGCTCTTTGAGCGGATGCAATTCCTCCGCGGCACAGAAGCGCTCTATATCGACCTGATGGAGCAGCCCGCGGGCCTGACCGAGATGACGAGGCGAATCCACGAGTGGAACCTGGCGATGGTCGACGCCTGGGCCGCGACCGACGTCGACGCGATTCTGGGCATGGACGACTGGGGCTCGCAGCGATCGCTGCTGATCAGCCCGCGTTTGTGGCGGGACTTTTTCAAACCGTACTACCGCCAGTACGTCGAGCGAATCCATGCGGCCGGCAAACTGTGTTTCTTTCACAGCGACGGGTACATCTTCGACATCTACGAGGACTTGATCGAGATCGGCGTCGATGCCGTGAATTCGCAGCTTTTCTGCATGGACATCGAGGAAATTGGCCGGCGGTTTAAGGGTCGAATCACCTTTTGGGGCGAGGTCGATCGCCAGCATCTGCTGCCCTATGGTTCCATCGAGGACATCCGCGGGGCTGTGCGCAGAGCCGCGGCCGCCTTGTACGGCGGCCAGGGGGGCGTCATCGCCCAGTGTGAGTTCGGCGTCGGGGCCAGGCCGGAGAACGTTCGGGCCGTTTTTGAGGAGTGGAGCCGGGTTTCCCGCGAGGTCGGACAGTCGTTCGGACAATAACGGCCGGGTGCAAGTCGCTCAACGCGAAGCATGAGCGCCGATGACCGACCCTGTTCGCTGGTTGATGTACAACGGAATGCCCTTTTCCAGCCAGGTCGGATCGCGGCCGGACTTTTCGAACCGCCCGCGGTTGTAGGTAATGGCTCCCATCTGAGACGGCTGCGGGTGTTCGATGAAGGCGTTATCTTGGCTCTCATCGAGGTACACAAGCCGGCTTGCGGGCAACCGCACGAGCGTTCCTTGTCGATTGAAGACCAGGTAGAAGGTGTCCAGGGTGTCAATGGCCGTCGCGCCCGCTGCGGACGGCTGATAGGTCGTGTTGCCCGAGGCGAGCAGGCTGAGAGCGTTGCCCGGAGCCAGCCAAGCCGACGAAGGCAAATCGACGGCCGGCGCGTCGAGCAGACGGCGAAAGACAAGCGCTTCTCCGGCGACCGGTTTCTGGGGCTGGTGCATGCCGACCGCCAGAATCTGGATTTTCTGATGATCGAGCCAGTAGGGTCGGCCGGCGGGGTTTCGGAGCATTCGCCCTGAATCATCGGTGGCAAAAGCCCGCTCGACGCGGACCGCCGTGGTGGTGAAGTGTGCCCTCGCCAAGGCTTGGGCGTTGCTGACCGCGCCGCTGAAGACCCGAACAGCCAGCGTTTGCTCGCGATTCAGCAGGTATGCGCGGATCGCGGGAGCGGAAAGGCCGGACATGATCACGATCAGCGCGATCACCACCAGCAGTTCGGTGAGCGTGAAGCCCCGTCTCATCGCACGGCCGCCTCCCTTCGGGCGCAATTGCTTCCCCAAACCCCACACTGGTCGGGGGCGCGTGCCTCGTCTCCCGAAACGGAGCACCCAGCCTCCGGCCGAACCTCGCCCATTGTCGAGGATCTCAACGGAAGGCCTCTATCATGTCCCAATAAAGTATACGAATCCAAACAGTGTCCATAGCGGCGATTCCGCCGGTTGTGCCGACCTGAGTGGTCGGCGGCGTACTGGGGGAAACGCCTGCTCGCCCTGCCCGGATATTACGTCAATAGGGCGGGCGTCCGGCCGCGGATGATCGGACGTGCCGGGTCGACCCCCATAGCCGTCATCAGGCTTTCGAGCTCGAACGGACACAAAGCAAAGGGGGAAAGGCACGAGACTCGGTGCGACAGACTCGCAGATTCAGGTGGTCAGCCGCTGACGAGTCGGGGCCGGTCACGCGGGGCTTTGCGGCGGCCCCTTTCAGAATCCTGTCGCCGGCCGAACGCGTCTGGGATTGTCCTCGACTTTGCCTGGAGGGCAGTTCTTCTTCGCCGGGGCCCGCACGTGTATAATATCCGCTGCTATGGGTAAATCCGAGCCGAGCCTTTTTGCCGATGAGCGCTCCCGCGCGTCGCGGACAAGAGCGGACGCCACGCGGATTCCGGAACCGCAGGTCTACGAAGGACCGCCGACTGCGCATGTGCTCAATCTCGGAGATGCCAGGGAACTGGACTGGATTGCGGACCAATCTGTGCACTTGGTTGTTACCTCGCCGCCTTATTACAATCTCAAGAAGTACAACGATCATCCGGCTCAGCTCGGCAACATGGAGGAATACCAGGCCTTTCATGACGAGTTGGACAAGGTGTGGCGGCACTGCTATAGGGTGCTCACCCCTGGGGGACGCCTGGTCTGCAATGTGGGGGATGTGTGCGTTGCTCGGCGAGCCAATCGCGGTCGACACCTTGTGCTTCCGTTGCATGCCGACATCGCCGTGCGAGCCCGGCGGATCGGGTTTGACTACCTGACGCCGATTCTCTGGCACAAGATCGCCAACGCCCAGTTCGAGGCCGCCGGAAATGGCGCGGGCTTCCTGGGAAAACCATATGAGCCCAACGCCATCATCAAGAATGATGTCGAATACATTCTCATGTTGCGCAAGCCTGGACAATACCGTAGCCCTACCGAGCAGCAGCGCGCCACGTCGCGGCTGACCAAGGAAGAGCAGGCTCGCTGGTTTCGCCCAATCTGGAGTGACGTCACCGGGGCCTCGACACGCGAGCATCCTGCGCCGTATCCCGTCGAACTTGCCTATCGGCTCATCCGCATGTTCTCCTTTACTGGAGACACGGTTCTGGACCCGTTCGCGGGAACCGGGACGACCACGATCGCCGCGCTCATGTGCAACCGCAACAGCGTGGCCAACGAGATTGACCTGCAGTATTTCGCGATTGCCGAGAAGCGCATTCGCGGCGAGATTGCGCAAGGGCGGATGTTCGGAGGCGCGCCGTCGTTGAAGGTGCGGCAATCACTGGCCGCCGGACACAGTCCCGATTAGCGTCTGCGGATTCCAAGCCGATCCACGAGTAGTCCGATTGTGATAGAAACCTGCTCGGCGGATTGCGACGCAAAACAGACCGTATCGATGTTAGGCGAGTCCAAACGGCTCTGAACATTCACGTGCTCGGCTGTGAAGGGGTAGTACACTACGGCGGCGAACCTGCCGTGTGGGTACGCCGTCTTGAATTTCGCGGCCTTGTTGATGATCTCGTCGGCCCGTTTGTGGATGTCTCGCCTTGCTTCGATGCGCTTGACGTCAACGGCGATCTCAATTGGCCCGCTCTCAGGCGCGGCGGCATCAAGTTCAAAAAACTCCCCCGCAACATTGAATTTTCGTTTCCTGAAGACCAAGCGGGATTGCCCGTTCAGGGCGTGGAGGATCATCCGTTCCCAACGGCCCTTGCGAGCCCGGATCTCCTTATCCACGAAGAAGAAACGATCAAGCTCACAGAGGGCAGGAACGCATGCTTCCTGCGGCAGAAAGGACTTGAGATAACCCGCGATGGCGGCGGCCTTCGCCTCGGTCAGGTGCGGCTCGTAGGTGTCGATCCCGCGGATGTCCAGGTCCCGCTCGATCGCTCGTCCCGCGACGTTGCAGCAAGCGAGCAGGGCTTTGAGGATGGCCGGGTGGGCCTGGATGGCGGCGGCAAGGTCCATCGCCGTCATCGCGGAGAAGTTGATGACGTCGACCTCGCGTCTCTCGATGAAGGGTGCGAACGCCTCGGTGACGGCGGCGACGATCGCCGCACGCCGCGTTTCAGCCTCGGCTTTGACCCATTTCATGTAATCTGCGTGCGTATCGTATCCTTCGGGCATCCGGATCTCCGCTCAGCGGACGCACCGTTCAACAAGATGAACAGCTTTCCGCGTATCGTCTCACACGCACGCCGGTATCGCGACACCATCCGACCGGCTCGCGTCGCACGAGGAATCAACGGAGCCTTGTTTCTCAGCTCCGGGGTCTTTCTCCCGCAGACCTCCGTGTGTGGGTGTGATATCGCTTGGCCAAGGAATACCACGAAGGTCAGTCGTTCGTCAACGATGCCGAGACGGATCATCCCGCCGGTGGGCATGCGGCATTTCTCGTTACTTACATCTCAACCGTTTCAGAGCGGTGTCTGGATGACTCGTGCCCCGTCTTGGGTTATGCTTTCATTTCAGAAGGCGGGACGTGAATCCCGTGTTTTCTCGGTACTCTGCCGGAGGTAGACTCAGATGTCGTACGCGATCGAACCGGTGGTTCAGGACGGCAACAAGTGCGGTGAGGCGCCGACGTGGGACGCACCCAATCGTCGCGTGCTCTGGACCGACAATGAGACGGACACCACGTACCAGTACAACGTGGACACCGGTGAGCGGAAGGTGTTGACCCGCGGCGTGGTGGTCTCGGGCATTGCCCTGAACCGCTCGGGCGGACTCCTGTTGGGCGGACCGACCGGCTTGCACTTCTGGCAGGACGGTCAGTGGCGCAGCATGGCAGCAACGTACAAAGGCGAAGAACTGAAGATCAATGATATGATCGCCGATCCGCAGGGCCGCATCTATGCCGGCACCATGTATTGGGGCGCCGGCGGCATGGAGAAGACAGGTTGTCTGTATCTGATCGCGCCCGACGCATCAGTCCGCGTGGTCGATGAGGGCATCGAGCTCGCCAACGGCCTGGGTTTCAGTCCCGACAACAGGACGCTCTACTTCACCGACTCCACGGCCCGGAAGATCTACGCTTATGACGTCAATCCCTCGACGGGCGAGCTGTCCGGCCGTCGGGTTGTCGTCCAAGTGCCTACCGACGAGGGCATACCGGACGGCCTGACCGTCGACGCCGAGGGCTACATCTGGAGCGCTCAGTGGTACGGTTCACAGATCGTTCGATATGACCCCCAGGGCAAGGTGGAGCGGCGTATTGCCATGCCGGTCAAGCAGGTGTCAAGCATCATCTTCGGCGGTGACGATCTGACCGATCTGTACGTCACGACCGCCGGCCAGTCCTGGGTCGGCCCCTATGCTCCCCCAGGATACGACTTCAACGCTCCCAACATCGGCGGTTCGCTCTATCGGATCCGCGTCGGTATTCAAGGCCGGCCGGAGCATTTGGCCGACTTTGCGTGGTGAAGGAGGCCCCAAGAGGGGCAACGGGCAGCACAAAAGGTGGTCTGTCGCGGCATCGTCTGATTTCCTCCGCCCGGTTTCCTGCTGGAGAGGCAATGCCGATGATGAGCTTGCCCAAAGGTGGCGACGTGGCTGTGACATCTGTTGTTTTGATCCTGAACGCCATTACCCTCATGGGGGCGGCCGTCGAGCGGCATCTTGATTTGCCGACAAGCCTTGCGTCGCGGCCTGCTGTGGGCGTCGCTGACATATCAGCAACGCTCGACGCTGCGGCCAAGCCACTCCTCCCAGGTGTCCGTCAGAGCCTGGCTGTCAAACCGGTGCCGTGGCTGGTCAAGACTCACGATGTGGGCTCTCCCACCGACTTCCACAAGGACATACCCTGGCACTTGCTTGATAAGGATAAGGATGCCCGTTTTGATCTCCCGCATCGGGGCAAATTGGGCGTTTTCAACACCAACAGCGACGTTCATCTCCTGATCGGGCTGGGCGTGGATGATAAGCCGGTCAACTTCAACCCCAAGCGGCAGTACACCGACCATTTGCTTAACTTGGCGTCCGTAAAGGTTGACCTTGACGACATCCTTGGACAGGTTCTGTTCCTGGCCGCGGAAAGCGATACGTTGCTGTCCGTGGTACAGGTACAAAATCTCGGCCCGCACCCTCACATTGTTCGCGTCGAGGCTGCTTGCACAAAACCTCGCGCGGAGAAGGTGCCTTTCGACCGCTTCGGCTACGGCGTGACCGCCACGACCGGCGACTTGCAGTGGATCGGTTATAACGAACCGAACGGAGCACTTGTTTCGAGCTACGATGAGTGGATACCGGGCCCCAGGCGGCTCGGCGGCACCCTGTTATGTGTGCTGGCGGCGAGTGAGCCGCCGGCCGGCCGTCGCACCGCCCTGACAGATCACGCGACCCCATCAGGTATTCCCCGTGACGCCGTGCTCGAACATCGCGTCGAATTGCCTGCAGGCGCCAGCAGAACGCTGCTGCTCAGCCTGAATCTTCACCGCTACGGCCCGCAGCAGTATGAATCGCCGATGGAGATGATTCTCTATCCCAAGCAGACGCCGGAAGAGGCTCTCCAATACTCGGTGTTCGCAGCGATCCGGACACTCTCGGTCGATTGGCCACGGCTCGTGGCCGATAGCTTCAAGTGGTACGAGCACGTGCCACTGTTGACCGTACCACCCCAGTCCTGGGCGGCCGACTTCCTGTGCGCTTTGGAGCTGCCGCGGGCCAATACCTGGAGTCCGCAGGAGCAGTCGAGCCTCCCGTGGTACACGCTTTGCCGTCCGCATACCAACGAGCCTTACGGCTGGTGGAGCTACGGCATGCACGGTCACGAGGATCTCTCGACTTTCGTCGTCAACCTTACCGAGCCGACGCTGTCCCAAAGTTTCCTCCGCGGACACTTCCGGAATCAGCAGCCGGATGGACGGTTTCCTTACGGGGTGAACCACCGCGGAGTCAGCGCCCACAGCGGCGACCTGGCCACTGCTCCTTTCCTGGCATGGGAGTCTTGGACGACGTACCTGTGGAGGGACGATCGGAAGTTCCTGCAAGAGGCTTATGATTGCTGCGCACGCTCGCTTCGATGGTGGTGCTCGCCGGCCCGCACCCGCCCGGGCATGAGACTGCAGCACTGGAAGGATTTCCTGGAGACCGTTCGCGACGACGGCGACCTGGCGACGTGGACCGCCACCGACAAAGCCGAGAACCAGGAGGCACTGGACCTCAACTGTTACCTGCTGAAAGAGGAACGAACGCTGGCTGAAATGGCCCGCGAATTGGGCCGCAGTGGCGAGTCGTCGCAGTGGAAAGCGGACGCGGAGCAACGGGCGGCGGTCATGCGGGAACACTTCTGGCATGCCGAGGACGGTGTTTACTACGGGCGCGATATAGCGGGTGATCGTTGGGCCAGGATCATGGATATCTCGACGTTCTTTCCGCTGTGGTGCGGGCTGGCAACGCCTCAGCAGGTGCCTGCGATCGTCGATCTGCTGCGAGACCCCACTGCGTTCGGCGCCAATTACCCCGTGGCCACGCTGGCCGTCAGGCACATGCCGGACCGACTTAAGGGACAGTGGCATTGGCGCGGAGCCAACTGGGTGGAAATGACGTGGCTGGTGATCTGTGGTCTCAAGGAAGTGGGTCGATTTGACGAGGCCGCACGCCTGGCTGAAATCAATTGTCGGATGGTTTTTCAATCGCTCGAGAAGGACGGCCATTTCCGCGAGTACTACAACTCGCTGACCGGTGAGCCTGCCGATCTGACCGACTACATCTGGACGTCAATACCCGCCATCATGATCGTCGACGTGATACTTGGTATCCGGCCGACGGCCGAAGGCGTGGAGATCATGCCGGCCCTGCCGGAAAGCTGGCCTGACGCAGCGATTGACTCTCTGCGACTTCGCGCGAGCAGGTTGTCGGTGAGCGTGCGACGCGACACGGCCGGGCAGCATACCCGGGCCGCCTTGAACGGCCGGGCTCTGCCCGTCAGGGAGGGACGAGGAATCCTCGTCCAATGGAGCGACTTGCCCGCGGATGCGCGGATCGAGATCACTCAACCCTCGCGCGTGGCGGCTGTACGCTGAAGGATGGTTCGAGTTCGTCCAGACGACCGCCGTTCAGTCGGCGCACGAAGCGCTTGCCGGGATGCCCGCTCCGCTGGCACAGGCCTCAAAAAGAACGTAGTCCTGCAAGTCGATGTCACCGTCGCCGTTAGGGCTGTCGCGGTCGAAACAACGACAGTAAGGCGGATCGGCGGGGATTGTTCCGCCGCTTCCGGTAAAGCACGTCTGCCAGACGGCGAAATCAGCCTGGTCCACGTCTCCATCGGCATCGGCATCTGCAAACGGGCGGCTGCACGGATTACCGGTCATGGCAAACGTGAGGCCGTCCGCGTGGAGCGCATGGAGATCCTGACCCGACGTGCTCAGCCTCCAGGCGACCGTCAGGACCTCACTCGCCGCGTGTGCCGATACGGAGCGGCTGCGCCAGTCGTAGGAGGTCCCGAAGGCATCATCATTGATGGCGGTCTCGGCAAGTAACGTTCCTGATTCCAGCGAGCCGTCGATGAGCTGCATGACGGCCTGATTGGTACCGCCACCGGCGAACTGCCCCGCAAGGGTGTACCGAGCGGTCGGAATCACGCGCACCGACTGGTAAGCAATCAGATCACCACTCCGATCGATGGTGAGTGAGCCGTAGTGTCCGCCTGCCGTCGACGGACAGGTCACGGGTCGGTGAACGTGGTGGTCGCGGTCAAGGCTGCCGGGAACCGTCAGCTTGACCGACCAGCCTCGCGGAACACCTCTCAGCAACGCCTCGGGAGTCGTGCAGTCAACGGGTGTGCCCGGGTCAGGTAATTCAAAACCTCCGTTGGCCAGCGCCGGCGCCAGGATGAGGAACCCATCCTTGATTCGAGCTACGCATCCCTCCTTGAAAATAATGACATCTCGTGGTCCGGTCGGCTGATCGGTGAGATTGAAATCGCAGGTCAGCCGTGTGTCGTCGTGAACCGTCACATTCGTCGCATTGACCGCCACCAGGCCCGTACGCGTGAGCATAACCTTGGGGGTGTTTTCGCCGCTGAACCCCGAGCCGACGATCTCAACGCCGGTCAACGTCCCGGTGTTGTCACCGTCCGCCGGAGCAATTGTGGCGGCGGTGATCGCCGATGTACAGGTATCCATGCGCAGCGCGTCCGCATGAGCCACATGAGGCCCGGGGTTCCGCGTCGTTACCCGCCAACGAACGGTCAATAGGTCGCCGGTCGGCTTGCCCTGCGCGTAGGCGAAGGTCCAGTCGTAGGCAGGACCGTTGTCGTGGATCAGACCGCTGACCGAGTCGGGAACATGTTCGGCCTGCTCGTTGCCGTCCAGAAGATCCAGGATCACTGTGTTGTCGCCGGCCCCCGCGAAATACCCCGAAACCGTGTAGGTCTTGGTGTTGTCCACCTGGATGGTCTGGTACGCCCAGGATTCCGGCTGCGCTCCCGGAGCCGGGGGTACCGAGAAGGTGCTCGCATAATGATGGCCGTCGGGAGGTGGGCAAGTGCCAGCGTCGTTCTGAAAGTGCAGAGATTTCGCCGGTTTGAATATGTAGT